>CAIMEK010000696.1 GCA_903839965.1 uncultured Acetobacteraceae bacterium
CGACGTTCCTGTGGCGGACAAAATTTCTCTCGCGCAGCTCGTTTCAGTCCGCACCGGACTGTCGCAGGCCGATGCGGAGAAGCGAGTCAACGAGGTGATAGCGCAGGAAAAGGCCGTAGAGGTGATTGCGCGCCAGGCGGCGGACGCGGCTCGCAAGGCAGGGGCCTATCTTTCGATCTTCACAGCCTTGTCGATGCTGGTCGGTGCGTTTATCGCCTGCGTGGGAGCGGCCCTGGGCGGCCAACAACGGGACAAGTACTGAATGAGTGAGGCGGGGCCTCGTAATGGCTTAGGATGGCCGCCTGGGCCGGCAATACCGGGAACAACGGGACGAATTCTTTTTTGTCTCCTATGACCCCCCCATTATCTTGGAACAAGGGTTGCCATGGCGAAAAATAATATCCCGCGTCACGTCGGTTTCATTCCGGATGGAAATCGGCGCTGGGCCGTGGATCATGGTCTGCCCAAAGAAGCCGGATATGCTCACGGTATCAACCCGGGGCTGTTGTTGTACGAGAAATGTAAAGAATGCGGGATCAACGAAATTTCCATCTACTGCTTTACCCAGGACAACACCAGGCGGCCTTCCAATCAGAAACGGGCATTCAGCGAGGCCTGTGTTGCATTTGCTTTCGAGATTGCACGTCGCGGGACGGCGCTGCTTGTTGTCGGCGATGAGACATCGGCGCAATTCCCCGATGTGTTGCGGGAATTCCGGCAGCGTCAAGGTGTTGGAATGAAGGTAAATCTACTTGTCAACTATGGCTGGGAATGGGATCTCGCTGGTCTTAAAAACGGTGGCCTGCGTTCCGATGAAGTTTCGCGTCTGGATTTGATTGTTCGCTGGGGAGGAGGACGCCGATTGAGTGGTTTTCTCCCGGTGCAATCGGTTTATGCGGATTTCTATGTCAGGGATGAATATTGGCCAGATTTTGATCCGCGACATTTTGACCGGGCACTCGCCTGGTTCAAAGACCAAGACCAAACACTTGGCGGGTAATGAGAGGTAACCAACCACCTCTGTGCGTCGTTTTGATCTGGGCCTGGGACAGCGGGTTAAACTGCTGGCGGCGGGGCTCGGTACTGGACATCCGAGGGCTACGCCTTGGACAATTCGTCTCCGTGAGAAACAGATGTATCTGTTTGTGAGGCGTATGGCATTCGTCGCGTAATCGGCAGGCGCTCGCGGGCGACGTCCGTGAGGTCACGCGGGTGCGTTCGCGGAAAGTGTGGCCCCGCATCTCGATCTGGCAAGGCAGCCGTGACCGTATCGCTGATCCCGGCACGCCTGCGAGCGAACACATGGGCCCCTGGGTGGTGCATGCCGGTCTACCCGCTGCGCGTCTGATCGTTGCTTTTTGGCTTTTGGACCGTGAACACGCCACAAGCGCGGCCGGGCGCCGCTGAAAGGGCTCCCAGATGCCTGAGACGCCAGAGCGAAGGCTCCGTTGTTGATGTCGGACCTGTTGCCACCACCCTCCCGACCAGGCGTGCCGGTTAAGAGCAACGGCGTGTCAGGGCTGATGACGCTGATCAGCGCCGTGGTGATCGTCGCCTCACTTTCCATCGCGCGCGACGTGCTGATCCCGATCACGCTCGCGGTACTGTTGTCCTTCGTGCTCGCACCGCTGGTCAACCTGCTCCGGCGCTTTTGGCTGGGGCGGGTGCCCGCCGTCATGCTCGCTGTGCTGTTGGCGCTCGGTATCAGCCTGGGCGTTGGCGGCATGATCGGCGCGCAGGTCGCGGGCCTTGCCGGCGATATCCCGCGCTATACGAGCACTTTCCAGCAGAAGGTTCAGGCCGTTCAGGGGGTGACGATCGGTCGCCTGACTGCGCTGGTTGATCGGATGACCAAACAAATTGATCGCGGCAACCGTGCGCCCGCCGCCAGCGGCCTGGTGGATGGCAGCAGGGCCGGCGGCGCAACACCCGTTGAGGCCCCCGCCAAGCCGATGCCGGTGGAGGTCCATCAGCCCGACCCATCGCCCACCGAACTCGCCCAACGCATCCTCACGCCGATTCTGTCGCCCTTGGCCACCACCGGCATCGTTGTCGTGGTCGCCATCTTCATTCTGCTGCGGCAGGAGGATTTGCGCGACCGGTTGATTCGCCTGCTCGGCACCGGCGACCTGCATCGCACGATGACGGCGTTGGACGAAGCCGGGCACCGGCTCGGCCGCTTTTTCCTGACGCTGTTGGCCTTGAACACAGCGTTTGGCTGCATAATCGGTCTCGGCCTGTTCCTGATCGGCGTGCCGAGCCCGGTGCTGTGGGGCATCGTCGCAATCTTGATGCGCTTCGTGCCGTATATCGGCTCGCCGCTCTCCGCCGTGCTGCCGCTGGCGCTGGCCGCGGCGGTCGATCCGGGCTGGTCGATGGTGGCGTGGACCGCGACGCTGTTCGTGGTCGGCGAAGGACTGATGGCGCAGGTGGTCGAGCCGATGGCTTACGGCCACAGCACCGGGCTGTCGCCGCTGTCGGTCATAGTCGCGGCAATCTTCTGGGGCTGGCTGTGGGGGCCGGTCGGGTTGATCCTGTCGATGCCGCTGACGGTGTGCCTGATGATCCTGGGGCGGCATGTGGACCGGTTGACGTTCCTCGACGTGCTGCTCGGCGACCGCCCGGCGCTGATGCCGGCGGAAAGCTTCTACAACCGCATGCTGGCCGGCCATCTGGACGAGGTGCAGGACGACGCCGAGCAACTGTTGAAATCGTGTTCGCTGTCCGCCTACTACGATGACGTGGTGATCCCGGGGCTGCGCCTGGCCACGGTGGACATCGGCCGCAATGTGCTGACTGAGGCGCAGACCGCCCGGATAATCGGCGGCGTGGGCGAGTTGCTGGAGGAGTTGTCCGACCACGTCGACAGCGATCCGGTGCCAAAGCCCGCGAACGCGGGGCCGGCCGATCCGGCAGCGGCCCCGCCGGAACAACCGCAGCCGCAGACGGTCGGGGCGGTTGATCCGGGAGGCCTGCCGCCGGCTTGGCGGGAGCCCGCGGCGGTGCTGTGCGTGGCCGGGCGCGGCCCGCTCGATGAGTTGGCCTCGGCGATGCTGGCACAGTTGCTCGGCAAGCACGGGCTCGGCGCCCGCGTCGTGCCGCATGCCGCCATCGGCGCGCGGGCAGCCGTCGCCGCGCTCGATATGGCTGGCGTGCGGATGGTCTGCCTGACCTATGCCGGCATTGCCGGCACGTCCTCCCACCTGCGCTACACCGTGCGCCGGCTGCGGGTGCGCAACCCCACGGCGACCATTCTGGTCGGCCTGTGGCCCGCCGACGTGGCTGGCGACGACCGGCTGCGCGCGGCCGTTGCCGCCGACGCCTATTGCGCCTCGCTGCGCGACACGGTCGCAGCTTGCCTTACGCAGGCGTCCGGCCCGGCGGAAGCGGGTGCGATGGCCGCCGCAAACCGTCCATAGGCGCTTGCCTCGCGGCCGTGACCGGCAGCTGTGGGTCTTGCAACCAGCGCAGGTGGCTCCCCTTAGGCGCCGCGCGATGTGGCCCTTGGGGCAGCCGCGATTGGCGCAAGAATGGTAGGAGAACGTGCCGCCGCGACAATTCGCAGCGCCAGACCTGCCCGCCGAGGGCGGCGGTGCGGCAGGCCAGGATATCTTCGATGGCGCGGTGGTGCGACGCCAGCAGCGACGCGCCATGCGCGCCCACGTAGTCCGCCGCGAAGCGACGGAACACGTCGGCGATCTCGATCATGACCGCCTCCGGCAGAGAGCTCCGACACTGCCTGCTCAATGAGCAGCTTTTGATGCATCACCCCATTATAAATTCGTTACACACTGTTGCCACGGAAGCTGATGGACAATGACGCTTGCTGCGCTGGCCCACGCGTTGCGCGGGATGCCCGGGACGGCGACGATCATGGTCCGTACGCCGGATGGCGAGCTACGCCCGGTCAGGCTTGTGACGGCTACCGGCACGGGCGGCAATAGTCGGGAGCGTGTGCAGCCTCCGAGAACGATGACGATGAGGCACACAGAGAGTTTCAACGCAGAAAATTGCAAGTAGGTAGAATCCGAAGCTTGTCGCTAGTCATTCTGTACCCACATGAACAGAACGAAAATTCCCACCAGACGTTTTGGAGGAAGATATGGACCTTGTTCTTATTATTCTCGTACTCTTTCTGCTCTTTGGCGGGGGTGGCTATTGGGGATATAGACGGTGGCGATAACGCCGAGTTGTACTTTCTTAGCCTCCGTCGAACCAAGTCATCTGGACGGAAAGACGCTATCGACTTGGTAGCGTGCGGATACATAAGGCGTGCGGGCATACAGCTCGCATCGTCATGGAACCAGGGCAGGGTAAAATGAACCTATTTACCATCATCGGCATCGTGGTCGTCGTACTTTTCGTTGCTGGGTATTTCGGCATCCATGGCTTTGTCTTTTGATCTCATGGTCCCGTCAGAAGTCCAGTTCGCCTAATCGACGTCGGCGCCGAACGTACCCTCAACCGTGTCGAAATACGCCTTGTGGCCGTCAGTGGTGTTAACCGGCATTTGCTATATGCCCGACCTTTCCGGGCATTCGGTGCTGATCAATCCCGATTCATCTTAGCCGACCTGGTTTTCAGCGATCATTTTTGTGGACCAGTGAAACCAAAAACGCGAGAATGCGATACCACCGCGATATCAAACTGGGCATCAGAGATAGATACAGCCAATGTTCAAGGTTGCCGCTATAGCCTTCATGCCCATGGCTGCTGTCGTATTTGGCGTGATGGCAATAATCCTCGCCACGATTCCAGGCTTGAGGGATAACTTCGCATCTGCCGCGGAGTTGTATTATGGCGCCGCAGGGTTGAGCTTTGTCTTGGCCGCTCCGCTGGCGTGGTTAACGGCACGACGGATGCTTACCCGGCGCGAGAAGAAATTACTCGACGCGGGCGTTGGCAGCCGAAGTTGACCGACACAACAATCGGGATATATTGAGGTTGTCCCATGAACTCCTCTGAACAGACATTCCCCCGGTGATTATCCCATCTGAATGTCTGAAAGGCAGCGTAAGCGTCCTCTGAGGCGTTTTGCAACGCCGGAAGCGCGTATATGTCGCCCGCGGCCGGACCGATCGGTCGGTGATTGCTGTCAGACCGAGAATCCGTCCCTGTCAAGGGACTTCTGTACGCAGTTCTCATGCCGACAGCCAGCGCGGCCAGTAACGGAGGTGCCTAACCCTGGAGCCACCGCCGAGGCAGCACGACGAAGCCCTTTGCGTCGTCGCCACGCTTGACGATTTCCATTCGCAGCACAGGAACTTTGGCGACAGCCGCATCGACCCGTCAGGCGTTGTAACCGCAACCGGTTCCGTCTCCGTGGTTCCTCGGCCCCCATGCAAACGCGCCACCTGAAACGCGGGCTAGGTAATTTCCGATACTCGCGTACGCTATCGTCGATGCGTATTTTCCACCATCGCTGCTGCCATGAGGCTTTCCGCCCCACATTTGTAACCGAAGCGGGCGGCTTGCCCGATGCATGGAACCGGCGACACACCCTGGCATTCCGTAGCCGGCGTGGACGCATCCGCCGGGAACGAAACGCGCCATACCCTCAAGACATGACGGAACAGGAACCACACCATGACGGAAAAGACCGCCAACGTCCATTGGGAAGGCCGAGGCAAGCAGGGCCAGGGCCAGATAAGCACCGAGACCGGTGCGCTGAAGCAATACCCTTACGGCTTTGCGAGCCGATTCGAGGACGACCGGCGCGGCACCAACCCCGAGGAAATCCTGGGTGCAGCGCACGCCGCCTGTTTCACGATGGCGTTTTCGTTCGCCTGCGACAAGGCCGGACTGGCAACCACCGACGTCGACACCAAGGCCAGCGTTCGCCTGTCCAAGCAGGGCGACGGCTTCGTCATCGACCGCATTGCGTTGACGCTACAAGCCACGGTGCCCGGCATCGACGAGGCGAAGTTCCAGGCGATCGCGGCCGCGGCGAAGCGCGACTGCCCGTTGTCGAAGGCCCTTGCGGCCGTTTCGGAAATCACCCTGAAGGCGACGCTGAGGTAGCAGAATCCGCCGGGCTGGCCGGCGCTGCCGCCGGTAGGCCCGGGATGGAACAGACCCATCGAAAGCACCTGGGCCGGCACTACGCACGGAGCGAGATCGACCATGAGCAAAAAACCAACCACCAGCCATACTGGAAACCGTCAACAGGAAACCGGATCGGCCCCATACGGCGACGCAAAACTGGCTGCCGGCGGCGAGTTACACCAGATCGCCGGCGGCGCCCACCTTATGCTCACCACCAACCAGGGCGTCGCACTTTCCGATAATCAAAACTCGCTCACGGCCAGTCCGCGCGGCCCTGCGCTGCTGGAGGATTTCATCCTCCGCGAGAAAATAACCCATTTCGACCACGAGCGTATTCCCGAGCGTATCGTCCACGCGCGAGCGACCGGCGCGCATGGCTTCTTCGAACTGACCGCCTCGCTGAAGCAATACACCACCGCCAGAATCCTCACTGAAGTCGATGACAAGACACCCGTGTTTACGCGTATATCGACTGTCGCGGGCGGCGCCGGTTCGGTCGATACCCCACGCGACGTGCGCGGATTTGCCGTCAAGTTCTATACCAAGGAAGGCAACTGGGACCTGGTTGGCAACAACATCCCGGTGTTCTTCATCCAGGACGCCATCAAATTCCCCGACCTCATCCATGCCGTGAAAATGGAACCCGACCGCGGCTTTCCCCAATCGGCGACTGCGCACGACACGTTCTGGGATTTCATTTCGCTTTCGCCGGAATCCATGCACATGGTGATGTGGATCATGTCGGACCGTACGCTGCCGCGTTCGCTGCGAATGATCGAAGGCTTTGGCGTGCATAGTTTCCGGCTGATCGACGACGCGGGCAAATCCACTTTCGTCAAGTTCCACTGGCGTCCCAAGCTCGGCTTGCAGTCCACCATCTGGGATGAGACCGTCAAGATTTCCGGCGCCGACCAGGACTTCCACCGCCGCGATATGTTCGACGCCATTGCAGCGGGCGACTTTCCCGAGTGGGAATTCGCGGTTCAGCTTTTTTCCCAGGAAGAAGCGGACAGATTTCCATTCGATCATCTGGACGC
>CAIMEK010000697.1 GCA_903839965.1 uncultured Acetobacteraceae bacterium
CCCGCCGCCCTGCGCGCCGCCCACGGAAGCGCTTCCCCTCACGCTCCCGCCGGAACCGCACCTGCCCCCGAACGCCCCGGCCTGGCTGCGCGAACGCCGGCCTTCGATCGTCGTGCCCTTCCTGCCCACCAGGCGGCGCGTCGAAAAACTCGCTTGACCCGGCAGTGCATGACTGCGCCCTAACTGTTACGTTATCGTATCGTATGGCGGCTAAGCGCTTGCGTCATCCGCCGTCGCAAGCCGCGCAAGGCGCTTCCCTTTCCCGCCCACACGCCTGCAACGATCCTGATTTTACCCACTCCGGCGGGAGAACCCGGCGATCGACGCCCTGTTCCGCGCTACTCCCGCCGCCGATGCCCCGTCACGTCGTTCGCCGCATCCCGCGGCATCGAGAACGACAGCGGGCACGCACTCATCGAAATCACCGCCACCACCACGAAACTCAGGCTGAAATCGCTCAACTCCGGCACCGGATGCCCGTTGAGCCCCATCGTCACCGTCATCGTCGCCGCCGCAATGGAAACCCCCAGCGTCAACGAAATCTGCTGCAGCGTGCTGTACAGGCTCGTCGCCGCACTCATCCGCGCCCGCGGAATCTCCCCATACGCCAACGCATTGTAAGCGGTGAACTGCAGCGACCGCAGGAACCCCCCGGCCAGCAGCACCGCATAAAGCGCCGCCACCGGCCAGCTCGGCCGGAACGCCCCGCACAGCCCCAGCAGCACCGCCGCCGCCGCCCCGTTGTACACCAGCGTGTCGCGGAACCCGAACGCCCGCAGCACCGAGGTCGCCACTGGCTTCATCACCATCGCCCCGGCCGAACTGGCGAAGGTGATCAGCCCGCTCTGCACCGCACTTTGCCCGAACGTCAGCTGCAGCATCATCGGCAGCAGGAACGGCATCGCCCCCACGCCGACGCGAAACACCGTCCCCGCCGTCACCGACACCAGGAACGTCCGATACCGCAACAGCGTGAAATCGATCAGCGGCGACGGATGCCGCCGCGCATGCACCAGGTACCCCACCGCCGCCACCACGCCCACGCCCAGCGCCGACAGCGAAACCCCCAGCGGCACCGCGTCGCGCCCGGTGGTCTCCAGCCCGAACATCAGGCACGAGAGCCCCACCGCCGACAGCGCGGACCCGCGCCAGTCGAACGGCGTCTCGTTCGGCTCGCGCACGTCGTGCACGAACATCGTCACCAGCAGAATCCCGACAATCCCGATCGGGATGTTGATGTCGAATATCCACCGCCAGGAAAAATACGTGGTGATGAACCCGCCCAGCGGCGGCCCCACCACCGGCCCGATCAGCGCCGGCGTGGTCAGCCAGGCCATCACCGAAACCAGTTCCGTCTTGGGCACGTTACGCAACAACAGCAGCCGCCCCACCGGCACCATCATCGCCCCGCCCATGCCCTGCAACACGCGGAACACCACCAGCTCCGGCAGCGTGTCCGCGCTGCCGCACAGCACCGACCCCAACGTGAATACCGCAATCGCGATGCGGAATACGTTGCGCGCCCCGAACCGGTCCGCCATCCAGCCGCTCGCCGGAATGAACACCGCCAGCGCCAGCAAATAGGAGGTCAGCGCCACGTTCATGCGCACCGGCTCGACGTCGAACGCATGCGCCATGGTCGGCAGCGCCGTGGCGATCACGGTGCTGTCCACGTTCTGCATGAAAAACGCACAGGCAACGATCAGCGCGGTAATGCGGATGCGCCGACGCTCAGCCGCCCCCGATACTGCTGCGAGCTCGTCCATGTTCAGCATCGCGCCTTCTGAGAAGGCGGGGGCTCCGCCCGCGACCCCCCAAGTCCGGCGCGCGCCTTCGCGCGACGGGCCGGGAGGCCCTTGGAACCCATACCTTAAGGCAGGAGAATGGTGCTTCCGGTGGTGCGACGGGCTTCCAATGCTTCGTGCGCCGCGGCGGCGTCCTTGAGAGCAAAAGTCTGGTTTACCCGGATCTCCACGACACCCTTGGTCACCACGTCGAACAACTCGTTGGCGCCACGCTCCAGGTCGGCCCGCTTCGCCGTATAGGTCGCCAGGCTGGGCCGGGTGAGGAACAGGCTCCCCTTGGCGCCGAGCAGCCCAACATCCACCGCACCCACCGGACCCGACGCATTGCCGTAGCTCACCATCATGCCGAGCGGCGCCAGGCTGTCGATGCTGGCCATGAAGGTGTCCTTGCCCACGCTGTCGTACACCACCGGCACCATGGCGCCCCCGGTGATCCGCTTGACCTCGGCCACCAGGTCGGCATGGCCGACCACCACATGGTCGGCACCGTGCGACCGCGCCAGCTCCGCCTTCTCCGACGTGGACACCACGCCGATCACGCTGGCGCCGAGATGCTTCGCCCACTGGCACAGGATCAGCCCGACCCCGCCGGCAGCGGCATGCACCACGATCGTCTCGCCCGCCTGCACCTTGTAGGTCCGACGCAGCAGGTACTGCGCGGTCAGCCCCTGCAGCATCATCGCCGCCGCGGTGTTGAAGTCGATGCCGTCCGGCAGCTTCACCACCCGGTCGGCCGCGAGCACGCGCTCGGTGGCATAGGCGCCGATCGGTGCGGTGGCATAGGCCACCCGGTCGCCGACCACGAAGCCCCGAACGTCATCTCCCAGTGCCGCGACGGTGCCGGAGGCTTCCATGCCGAGAATGGCCGGCAGCGCGGTCTTGTACAGGCCGGTGCGGAAATACACGTCGATGAAGTTCAGCCCCACCGCCGCGTGGCGGATCAGAACCTCTCCCGGCCCGGGTTCGGGCGTCGGCACGTCCTCCCAGCGCAGCACTTCGGGGCCGCCAGGGGCGTGAATGCGGATGGCCTTCGTCATGGGTGTTCCATCATGTCCAGCGGTTGCTTGCGTTCGTTCAGGGGCCGGGGTCGGCTAGCATGCGAGTCTCCAGATCGAGGAGATAGCGCTTAGTCGGCAATCCGTCGCCCCCGGAATATCCCCCGATCCCTCCCGTCGCCACCACCCGGTGGCAGGGGATCAGAATCGGGATCGGATTGGCGCCGTTCGCCCCGCCCACCGAGCGGGGGCTGCCGCCGGCGATGCGGGCGATATCCTGGTAGCTGCGGGTCTGCCCCGGCGGGATCGTCCGCAACGCCTCCCACACCCGGCGGCGATACGCCGACCCCTCGGGCGCCAGCGGCAGGTCGAAGTCCAGGCGTCGGCCATCGAAATAGTCGTGCAGTTGGTCGCGGGCCCGCCGCAGCAGGTCGGTTTCCGTCTGGTCCCTGCCCCATCCCCAGTCGAGCGACACGATCCGCCCGGCCTCTTCGGAGAGGGTGATATCACCGACGGGCGTGTGCAGCGAAAGCTGGGGCAAACCTGGCGTTCCGGGCTCGATGGCCGAGCGGAGGTGGATGGCACTGCCGCGCGGCCACGCTTGTCAAGCGGCACCGCTACAAACGTCAGGCAGGCGGCCTTGGGTGGCCGGCCCTCACCCGTTCGTGCGGCCGCGCCGCCGCAGCCGCACGGCAAGCTCCACCGCATCGCTCACCGGCAGCTCGCAAGTGCCGCCTCGGCACACGAACGCCGCCGCCCCGCCCACCGGCGCAGCCTTGCCATGCGCCGGGTGATCGAACGCCAGCGCCGCCCCGCTGGCCTTCAGCACGCAGATGGCGGGATCGGGAGCCGCCAGCGCCGCCCGCAGCAGGTCGGACGTGGCGGCCAGTGCCGGATCGCCCGCCACCACCACCAGCGCCCCTTCCTCCAGCAGGTCGGCGGCGGCCAACAGGGTCGGGGCGCCCACCAGCCCGTCGCCCAACCCGCCGAACGCACTGATCAGCCGCCGGGCCTGCTCGGCCCACCGGGTCTGTCCGGTCAGGTGGAACAGCCGGGCCAGCACCTCCGCCATCAGCCCGGTCGCCGCTGGGGTGGCGTTGTCCGCCGCGGTGCGCGGCCGCGCCGCTTCCCCCAGTGGCACGTCGGCGGCGTCGCCCGCCGTGGTGAAGTAGCTGCCGTCCCCCGCGGCAAAGAACGTTTCCGCCGCTTCCGCCAGGCCGATCGCCTGCTGCAGGCGCAGCGGGTCGCCGGTCGCCTCGAACAGCGCCAGCGCGGCCCGCGCCATCGCCGCCTGGTCGTCGAGCAGGCCCGCCGCGGTGATCCGGCCGAGCCGGCGGGAATGCTGCAGGCGGCCGTCCGGCGCGCGCATCGTGGCGAGAATGCCGTCGAACGCCTCGGCCGCGCGGTCCCGCCACTCCGGGCGCCCGAACACCGCACCGGCCCGGCAGAGTGCCGCGATGGCCAGACCGTTCCAGTCGGCCAGCACCTTGTCGTCGCGCCCCGGCCGCACCCGCCGCGCGCGAGCGGCAAGCAGAATGCTCCGGGCCGCCGCCAGTTCCGCCTCCTCGGCCACGTCGTCCGGCGGCGTGACGCGCCGCAGGATGGTATGGCCTTCCCAGTTGCCGCGCGCCCCAACATCGTAGGCACGTTTGAAGGCCTCGCTGGCCGGCCCGAGCAGCACGTCGATCTCCGCCTCGGTCCAGACGTAGAACTTGCCTTCCACGCCTTCGCTGTCGGCGTCCTCCGAGGCGGCGAAGGCGGCCCGTCCGGCCTCGGCCTCGGCGGTCATGTCGCGCATCATCCAGCCGACCGTCTCCTCGGCACGCGCGGCATAGAGCGGGTCCGGCAGGTCAGCACCGGCCAACGCCAGCAGTTCCAGCAACTGGGCGTTGTCGTACAGCATCTTTTCGAAATGCGGCACCAGCCACACCGTGTCGGTCGCATAGCGGGCGTAGCCGCCGCCCAGATGGTCGTAGATGCCGCCTTGCGACATCCGCCGCAGCAGCAGGTGCACCGCCGCCGTGCCACCGTCGCGGCCGCTGCGGAAGCTGTCCTGCCACAGGAAGCGGAAAATCGGCGCATTGGGGAATTTCGGTGCGCCCTGCAGCCCGCCGTTCGCAGAATCGACCGCGCGCAGCAAGGCGAGCGACACCGCGCCCAGGCTCGTTGGTCCGATCATCTCTCCCGGACGCGCCGCCGACCGCACCGCCAAGGCCTGCTTGAGGGTTCCGACATTGCGCCGGATGGCCTCCGCCTCGTCGCGATACGCCTGGGCGACACCCTGCAGCACCTGGCGGAACCCCGGTTTGCCCCAGCGGGCGGTTGGCGGGAAATACGTCCCGCCCCAGAACGGCTCGCCCTGCGGGGTGAGGAACATCGTCAGCGGCCAGCCGCCCTGCTCGCCCATGGCATGCAGCGCGCTCATGTAGAGATGATCGATGTCCGGCCGCTCCTCGCGATCGACCTTCACATTGACGTAGAGCGCGTTCATCATCGCTGCAGTGTCTGGATCCTCGAAGGATTCGTGGGCCATGACATGGCACCAATGGCAGGCCGCGTAGCCGACGGACAGCAGGATTGGCCGGTTCGACGCCTCTGCCTCGGCGAGCGCCGCCGCGCCCCAGGGACGCCAGTGCACTGGGTTGTCGGCGTGTTGCAGCAGGTAGGGCGACGCCTCGCGTCCCAGCAGGTTCTCCGGCACGGCCATGGGCGGTCCTTGCATCCGATGCGTCGATTGCAGATAGGGTGTCCGGATCGACCCAAACACCCTTATCGGCAGGCCGAACCGTCTGCATGGGTGGAGAGTGGTTTCGACGTGTTAACAATATGCCGTCGCGGCGCTGTCGCCGCCGGCCAGCAGGACTCTGAATGACCGGTCATCGCCAGCCCGACGATCCGCCGCTCTATTACGAGACGCATATTTTCGTGTGTTGCAACCGCCGTCCCGAAGGGCACCCGCGGGGTTCTTGCGCGGCCCAGGGCTCGGAGCGGTTGCGCGACTACATGAAGGTGCGCGCCAAGGAGCTTGGCCTGCCACGCGTGCGGGTGAACCAGGCAGGGTGCCTCGACCGTTGCGAGTCGGGGCCGTGCGTGGTGATCTATCCGGAGGGGGTCTGGTACCGGGTGGCAAGCCGGGAAGACGTCGATGCTGTGCTGGAGCGCCATGTCCGCGACGGCGGGCGGGTGCCCGAGTTGTTCCTTGCGCCTGAGTGAACCGCCTGGCGCGTCGACCATTTTTGCGGTGGCCTCCGGCGCCGGTCGAGCGGCCATCACAGTGCTGCGGATCAGCGGACCGCGCTCCGGCGCCATGCTTGATCGGCTGTGCCGGCGCCGCCCGCCGCCGCGCCTCGCCGCATTGCGGACCTTGCGCAATGGGAATGGGGAAATCCTCGACCGGGGGTTGGTGCTCTTCTTCCCCGCCCCGGGCAGCTACACCGGCGAGGACTGCGCGGAACTGCATCTGCATGGCGGGCGCGCGGTGTTGGCCGCGGTCGTCGAGGCATTGGGGGAACTTGGCGCCCGGCCTGCCGAGGCGGGGGAATTCACCCGTCGCGCTTTCCTCAACGGCCGTCTCGAGCTGCTACAGGCCGAGGCGGTGGCCGACCTCGTCGAGGCCGAAACCGAGGCGCAGCGTCGCCAAGCACTGACCCAGTTGCAGGGCAGGCTTGGGGAACAGTATCGGAATTGGACAGTACGGCTGACCCAATTGCTCGCGGCACAGGAAGCGCTGATCGATTTTCCCGACGAGGATGTGCCCGCGGAAACGGAAGTGGCCATGGCGGCCGATCTGGCGTCGTTGCGCGACGAGATCGTCGCCCATCTCGACGACCGGCGGCGTGGCGAGCGTCTGCGCGAAGGCCTGACGTTCGTCATCACCGGGCCGCCGAACTCTGGGAAGTCGACGCTGATCAATGTGCTGGCCCGGCGCGAGGTTGCCATCGTGTCGCCGCGGCCGGGCACGACGCGCGACGTGCTGGAGGTGCGACTGGACATCGGCGGGGTGCCGGTCACTTTGCTCGATACGGCGGGACTGCGGGAAACCGAGGATCCGGTGGAGGCTGAAGGTGTGCGCCGTGCGCGGGCCCGGGCGGCCGACGCGGATTTCGTAATTGAACTGGTGGATGCCGCCTCGCCGGAGCCTGTCACGGTTGCGGTCAGAACTGATGGGCTGCGGATTTGCACCAAAATCGATTTGGCGCCGGCGCCGACTTCGGTTGAGTTCGGCGTTTCCGCATTGACTGGCGTCGGCCTCGATCAGCTTCGTGATCACCTTATTGAAGCCGCCCGGCGGTTGACGACGCAGGCGGGAGCGCCCCCATTGACCCGGGCGCGCCATCGGGCGGCCCTGGTCGAGGCCGTAAACCGGTTGACGTCCGCCCTCGGCGCTGCGTTGCCCGAACTTCGCGGCGAGGACATGCGGCTGGCCCTGCGGGCCATCGGCCGCG
>CAIMEK010000698.1 GCA_903839965.1 uncultured Acetobacteraceae bacterium
GTGACCGTATGGCCGGCGTTCAGGTCGCCGTCGCCGGCGGTGATGCCGGCGCCCGAGGCGATCAGCGAACTCACTGTCGGCGCGACGGTATCGACGCCAAAGGTGAACGGGGTGGTGTCGGAGGTGTTGCCGGCCGCGTCGGTGGCCGTGGCCGTGACGATCTTGCCGGCGCCCTGGCCGATGCTGGCGATGTCGTTTGCGCTTAGTGAATAGGACCAGGCGCCGGTGATCGCATCGGCCGTGGTGGTGCCCAGGGCCGTGCCGCCAAAGGCGAGCGCGATGGTGCTGCCAGCGTCGGCCGTGCCGGCAATGAGAGCATCGCCGGTCTGGGCGCTGACTTCGTTGTCGGCGCCGCCGACCGAAGCGATTCCCGGCGCGGCCGGCGCGAGGGTGTCGATCTGCAGCGTGCCGGGCGGGTTGACGACGGCGCCGGTGAGGTCGGCCGCGTTGCCCGCGGCGTCCGTGATGGTCGCACCGACCAGGGAAGTTCCCATCACCGTCAGGTCGGGCGTGTTTTGTCCGGGGTCGACCGTGGAGGTGAACGTCAGGGTGTTGGTGCCGGAGCCGGACTGGTAGGTGGCCGTGCCGCCGTCGTTCAGCGTCAGGCCGGGCGTACCCGTCACCGTTACCGCTTCGCTGAAGGCGGCGGTGAGCGTCACCGTGTGGCCGGCGTTGAGGTCGCCGTTGCCGGACGTGATGCCGGAGCCCGAGGCTGCCAGGGCGGTCACCGTCGGGGCGACGGTGTCGATCCGCAGCGTGCCGGGCGGGTTGAGGACGGCGCCGGACAGGTCGGTCGTGTTGCCCGCGGCGTCCGCGATGGTTGCGCCGTTGAGGGCGGTGGAAATGACTGCCAGGTCGGCGACGTTCTGCCCGGATGTGACCGTGCAGGTGAACGCGAGGGCGCTGGTGCCGGAGCCGGACAGGTAGGTGGCCGTGCCGCCGTCGTTCAGCGTCAGCGTGGGGATGCCGCCCGTGACCGTCACCGTATCGTCGAAGCTGGCGGTCAGCGTGACCGTGTGGCCGGCGTTGAGGTCGCCGCTGCCGGCGGTGATGCCGGCGCCCGAGGCTGCCAGCGCGGTCACCGTCGGGGCGAGGGTATCGATCCGCAGCGTGCCGGCCGGGTTGGCCCGGGCCCCGGTCAGGTCGGCCTCGTTGGCGTGTCCGTCCAGGATCGTCGCGCCGTTCGCGACAACCGCAGTCACCATCAGGTCGGCGGTGTCCTGCCCGGGCGCGACCGTGTAGGCGAACAGCAGGGTATCGGTGCCGGAGCCGGACAGGTAGGTGGCCGTGCCGCCGTTGTTCAGCGCCAGTGCCGGCGCTCCACCCGCGATGGTCGCGGCCTCGCTCAACGTCAGGGTGAACGTCACCAACTGACCCACGCCAAGGTCCGCCGTGGCCGGGCTGGCCGCGACCGACATCACCATCGCCCCCGCGGCCAACGCCAGCGTGACTTCCGTGCCGCCGAAACCGTCGTCGGAGAGGGAGAGGATCGCGCCGCTGAAGGTCTCCGACGGGTCGAGCCCGATCGACTGCGTTTGGGCGCCGTTGCTGACGGTGAGCAGATGCGAGCCCGAATCGAGACCGGCGCTGCCGGCGGAGCTGAAGGCGACGCCCCTGAAATCGACGATGCTGCCGTTGAAGAAGTGGGCGCCGTTGACCGCCGCGCCGAGGCTGACTTCAAGCGTGCCCGCGCTGCCGACCCTGGTGGCGTTGACAGTGCCGTCCACGTACTGGGCGCCGCCGTCGAGCACCGTGGTGAAGAATGTCGCGCCGCCGACCAGCACGACCTCGGTGCCGCCGTTGACGACGATGGTGTCGCTGGTTGTGCCGCCCGACTGCACCCACTCGGCGCCCCCGCGGCTGACCGTGGTGTAGCTGGCGGTGCCCCCGGCATTCACCCACTCGGCGCCGCCGCTGCTGACCGTGGTGCCTTCGGTGAGGCCGCCGGAGACGATTTCATAGCCGCCATCCTGCACCGTGGTGCTGGTGGTGGTGCCGCCGGCCTGGACAATTTCGTGACCGCCGGACTTGACCGTGGCGCTTGCAACCGCACCGCCCGCGGAGATGAATTCGTAGCCGCCGCTGTTGATGACGGTGAAATCGGCGGTGCCGCCCCACACGTCCTGCGTGCCGCCGTTGTTGACCGTGGTGAGCCCTGCCGTTTCGCCGCCGGAAACGGTCAGCACGGTGCCGGAGGCCAGCACTTGGCTGTTGTAGGTGTACGTCGTCATGAGGTGAACCTTCCCGAATCATCGGCGGCGAGGGTGTTGGCGCGCACACGGGCGTCGGTGCCAGTGCCGCGGTTGTGCAGCGAGGGAATGCGGATCATCGCCGGTGGCGCACCGATGTTCGGCGGGCACGCAAGAGCGCCGCCGGTATCAGGTGGCGCAGGACGATGTCGTCGATGCCGGACGGTGCCGGACCCGAGCTGTCGGCCAGTGTTGCCGGCGCGGCGTGGCCGACACCAGACTTGTCCATGCCGGCAAATGACGGCCTGGCGACAGCGAGTTTGTGTTCAGGCATCCCAGGGCTCCCGAGACCCTCGGGTCCGGTAAACCCTGCCATCTTAAAATTGAGTTAAGGTTCTACAGTTTGTCTGCGGGAATGGGCCGGCGCGCCATGCCCCGGGCCGCTGCCCGGGCAGGCCCGGTTGGGACGCATGGGCGTCCGGGCAGCCGATCGGCCGGCTCTTGCGGCGGCGTTTTCCTGGTGCGCTTGCCGGCGGCGTGGCCCTGGTCGTAGGCCGACGGCTCGGACTTCTTCACCTGGTCGTAGATCAGCCCGCCACCGCGCCTGGCCCCGACGCCCGCCCTGTTCAACCGTCGGGGCCGACGACCGGGGTCAGGGGGCCTCGCGACCCCTTGCCCAGACCTTGCCTTACGGTGCGTTCCGCCCCAGCACTTCCGGGTTCACCGTGTATCCCGGATCGATCGTGCCATCGATGGTGTCGAGCAGGTTCAGCACCGCGCGGTGCGACATCTTGGCGTAGCACTCCATCGGCGCGGCGGCGTTGTGCGGGCTCAGCACGACGTTGGGCAGGGCGAACAGCGGATGGTCCGCCGGCGCCGGCTCGCGCGCCAGCACGTCGATGGCGGCCGCCTCGATAGTGCCGTCGGTCAGCGCCGCGGTCAGCGCCGTTTCGTCCACGATCGGCCCGCGGGCGGTGTTGATCAGCCAGGCCGTCGGCTTCATCCGCTTGAGGAAGGCCTGGTTCACCATTCCCCGGGTGACGGAGTCGAGCGGGCAATGCAGCGTGACGATATCGGCCTCGGGAATGGCCGCCCACATGTCGGGCGCCGGAATGTGGCCGTCGGCGGCGATGCGCGGGGTGGGGAAGGCGGGGTCGGTGACCATCGCGGTCATGCCGAAGGCGTTGCACAGCTTGGCCACCCGGGTGCCGATGCGGCCATAGCCGACCACCAGCACTTTCTTGCCCGCGAGCTCGTGCATGCGCCGCCCGGTCTGGATCATCCAGGTGCCGGCGCGCACCGAGGCGTCGTATTCCACCCCTCGGCGAGCGAGCATCAGCATGAACATCATGGCGTGCTCGGCGACCGACAGGTCGTTGGCGCCGTTCACCACGGTCAGCAGCACGCCGTGCTGCGTGCAGGCCGGCACGTCCACCGAATCGTAGCCGACGCCGAACCGGCTGATCACCCGCAGCCCGGGCGCGCTGGCCAACAGTTCTTCCGAGAAACGCTCCAGCCCGATCATGACGCCGAACGAACCGGGGAGCGCCTCGGCGAGTTCGCGGGTCATCGGCGGGCCGCGGAAGTCCTGCGAGAGCAGCACGGCGTTAACGTCCTTGCGGGCCTTGAGCAGGGCCATGGCGTCGGGGTGCAGGGCACGGCAAAACACCAGCTTATGCATGGACGGATGTTTCCTTCATTCACTGCGCCATGCTTGCATCATCCGGGCGCCGCCGCTAGGGTACCCGCATGACCTGTGGCGCAGTCAGCATTGACCGTACCGCACGCGCTCCAGCGCGCGGCCTGCTGCGCCTGTCCCTCGGCCTGCTCCTTCGACTTAGCCGCCCCTGGGCGTGATTTCCGGCCGTGTGCCGGTCACAGCTCAGGGGACCCCCTGAGGCCAGAGTCGTACATTCATTCCAGGAGCGCCGACCCCAATGAGCATCGATCATCCCAGCTTCGGCAAGCTGGACGACAGCCGAATCATCATTTTCGACACCACCCTGCGCGATGGCGAACAGTCGCCGGGCTTCTCCATGAACCTGCAGGAGAAACTGCGGCTGGCCGAGGCGCTGGCCGAACTGGGCGTCGATGTCATCGAGGCCGGCTTCCCGATTGCCTCGCCCGGCGACTTCGAAAGCGTCAAGACCATTGCCGAGCAGATCAAGGGCCCGGTGATCTGCGGCCTGGCCCGCTCCTCGCGCGCCGACGTGGTGCGCGCCGCCGAGGCGGTGGCCCCGGCCGAGCGGCGGCGCATCCACATCTTCATCAGCACCAGCGCGCTGCACATGAAATACAAGCTGCGCATGGAGCCCGAGGCGGTGCTGCAGGCGGTGACCGACAGCGTTACCCTGGGCCGCAGCTACACCGACGACGTGGAATGGTCGGCCGAGGACGGCAGCCGCACCGATCCCGACTTCCTGTGCCGCTGCACCGAGGCCGCCATCGTGGCCGGCGCCACCACCATCAACATTCCCGACACCGTGGGCTACGCGCTGCCCGAGGACATGGCGGGCATCTTCACCATGCTGCGCGAACGGGTGCCGGGGGCGGAGAAAATCATTCTGTCCACCCATAATCACAACGATCTTGGCCTCGCCGTTGCCAACACGCTGGCCGCAGTCGCAGCCGGCGCGCGCCAGATTGAGTGCACCATCAACGGCATCGGCGAGCGCGCAGGCAATGCGGCGCTGGAAGAAGTTGCCATGGCCATTCGCACCAGGCCCGATGCCGTGCCGTGTCGCACCGGCATTGTGACTGAGCGGATTATGATGACGTCCAAGCTGCTCAGTACGATTACCGGCTTTGATGTGCAGCCGAACAAGGCCATCGTGGGGCGCAACGCCTTTGCGCATGAGAGCGGCATTCACCAGGATGGTGTGCTGAAGAACGCCGCCACCTACGAGATCATGACGCCCGAGAGCGTGGGCTGGACCAAGTCGAGCCTGGTGATGGGCAAGCACTCCGGCCGCGCTGCCTTCCGCGACAAGCTGAACTCTTTGGGCTACGGCGACCTGGGCGAGAACCGGATA
>CAIMEK010000699.1 GCA_903839965.1 uncultured Acetobacteraceae bacterium
CCCCTCGCCCCCCTCACGCCAAGACCCTCCAAGTGATGGGGTCCAGGGGTCCACTGACCCCTGGCGGGTCCAGGGCGGAGCCCTGGCCTTGCTTCCTTTCCCACACGCCGTCCATCCGCATCACTCCCCAGGCGCGGGTTGCATTGTGGGGCGGCGGGGGCGGGTGGCGATGCCGAGGCGCCAGCGGCGGTCGCTGAGGCTGACGAGGCCGCCGAATGCCATGAACACCGCGCCGAGCCAGATCCAGGGGACCAGGGGCTTGTAGTAGGCGCGGATGGTCCAGCCGCCGCCCGGGTCGGGGTCGCCGATGGCGACGTAGAGGTCGGCGAGCAGGTTGGTTCGGATGGCGGTTTCGGTGGTGGTTTGTTGTTGCAGCGGGAAGAAGCGGCGTTGCGGGTGCAGCACGGCGATCGGCGAGCCGTTGCGGCTGACGGTGACGGTGGCGTCGTCGTAGATGTAGTTCGGCCCGGGGTGGCGGGTGACGTTGTCGAGGTGCAGCGTGTAACCGGCCAGCGTCAGTTCGCCGCCGGGTTTCACGATGTCGATGTTCTCGGTTTCGAACGGCGCGGCGGCGATGCCGGCGACGGTGATGGCCAGGCCCAGGTGGGCGAATGTCATGCCCCAGCTTGCGCGCGGCAGGTGGATGGCGCGGCGCAGGCTGTCGGCCAGTGGGATACGGAACAGGCGCAGGCGTTCGGCCAGTTCCACCATGGTGCCGGCGCCGGTCCAGGCGGCCAGGCCGAGGCCGAGCACGGCGAGCACCGGGCCGCCATTGGTGGCGTAGTAGGCGGCGAGCATGACCACGATGGCGAAGCCGAAGGCGGCCCACAGGCGCTGCAGGGCGCCGAGCAGGTCGCCGCGTTTCCAGGCCAGCATGGAGCCGGGGGCGACCGCCAGCAGCAGCGGCACCATCAGGGGGGCGAAGGTCTGGTCGAAGAACGGGAAGCCGACGGAGATTTTCGGCCCGCCGACGGCGTCGAGGAACAGCGGGTAGAGGGTGCCGATGAACACCGTGGCGGCGCCGCAGGTCAGCAGCAGGTTGTTCAGCAGCAGGGCGCCCTCGCGCGAGATCGGCGCGAACAGTCCGCCGCCTTTCAGCACCGGGGCGCGGATGGCGTAGAGCGTCAGCGAGCCGCCGATGGTGATGAGGAGAAGGAGCAGGATGAAGGTGCCGCGGGCGGGGTCGGTGGCGAAGGCGTGCACCGAGGTCAGCACGCCGGAGCGCACCAGGAAGGTGCCGACCAGGGAGAGCGAGAAGGTGATGATGGCGAGCAGGATGGTCCAGCTCCGGAGCGTCTCGCGCTTCTCGACCACGATGGAGGAGTGGATCAGCGCGGTGCCGACGATCCACGGCATGAGCGAGGCGTTCTCGACCGGGTCCCAGAACCACCAGCCGCCCCAGCCCAGCGTGTAGTAGGCCCACCAGCTTCCCATCGCGATGCCGATGGTCAGCGTGCACCACGAGGCGAGCGACCAGGGGCGCACCCAGCGGGCCCAGGCGGCGTCGACGCGGCCTTCGATGAGGGCGGCGACAGCGAACGAGAAGGCCACCGAGAAGCCGACATAGCCGAGGTAGAGGAACGGCGGATGGAAGGCGAGGCCGGGGTCCTGCAGCACCGGGTTGAGGCCCTGGCCGTCGGGCGGCGCCGGCATGGCGCGCAGGAAGGGGTTGGAGGTGAGCAGGATGAACAGCAGGAAGCCCACCCCGATCATGCCCTGCACCGCCAGCACGCGGGCACGCAGCGCGGGGGGCAGGTTGTTGCTGAAGGCGGCCACCGCGGCGCCGCACAGGCCCAGCATGAACACCCACAGCAGCATCGAGCCTTCGTGGTTGCTCCACACGCCGGAGACTTTGTAGAGCAGCGGCTTGGCCGAATGGCTGTTCTGGATGACGTTGATCACCGAGAAGTCGGAGACGATGTAGGCATGCATCAGCGTGCCCATCGCCACCGCGATCAGTCCGAACTGGGTCAGCGCGGCCGAGCGGGCGAGCGCCATCAGGCCGGCATGGCGCCGCGCCGCGCCCACCAGTGGCAGGCTGGACTGCGCGAGGGCCACGAACAGGGCCAGGATCAGGGCGAAATGCCCGGTCTCGACTATCATGATGTCCTGACGGTCAGGGGGGTGGCCGGTCGGGCCTGGTCTGAGCGGAAAATGGTGCCGACCCCGTCGCTTCCTAGCCCGGGTGCACGCCCTGGTCCAGCATGGGGCGCGCGGCTTCGGCGGTGTCGCTGCCGGCGGTGTCCGGCAGCAGGGGCAGCACCCACATGGCCATCAGCAGGACCACGCCGGCGACCCCGACCGCGCCGAGGCCGAGCGCCAGTTCGGGCAGCGAGGGCGAGTACGGCTTTACCACGCCGTCGAAGGCGCTGGAGGACACCTGCATGCCGGGGAACAGCTCGAGCGGGTAGGCCTCGCCGCCGATCACGGTGGCGTAGAGCAGGCACAGCCCGCCCAGCACGACCAGGACCGAGGCGCTTGCCAGCGCGGCGTGGCGGCCCGCCCGCAGCGGGTCGAACAGCAGCATCATCGGCAACACGCTGCCGAGCACCACGAAGCCGCCCCAGATCAGCACGGAATACAGTCCGCCCTGGAACAGCAGGAAGTGTTCCACTTCGCGGCGCTCGGCCTGGTAGAGGCCGGTACCGTGCTGGATGGCGACGAAGTAGAGGCTGACCGCGATCAGCAGCCCGAGCAGGCGCGAAAGCCGGGCGCGCAGCGCCGGGCTCGGTACCGGGCGTCCCTCGAAGCGCTGCAGCGCCAGCAGCACGAGCACGAAGATGGCGGTGCCGAACGACAGCGACAGGGCGATGAACTCCGGCGCCATGATGGCGGAGCGGAACGCCGCGCGGGCGACCAGGAAGCCGAGCACCGAGCCAGTGCCGGTGGTCATGAACAGCCGCCACAGGAACGCCGCCATGCCGGCCGGGCGGTAGTAGGCCGCCATGCGCGGGTCCATCATCATCCACAGGTAGATGACCGCCAGGGCAAAAAAGATCTGGTAGATGAATACGTTCCAGGCAAATATCGAAGTCGGGTTGATGTATTGCAGGGTGATCATCAGCCGGTCGGCGCGGCCGAGGTCGAACACCAGCACCGACAGCCCGCCGGCCAGCAGCGCGAAGGCCAGCGCGACGGACAGGCGGCCGAGCGGCTGGTAGTCTTCGCGGCCGAACACCGAGCCGATCGAGGCGACGTTGAGCGCGCCCGAGGCGGAAACGATGAAGAAGAAGGCGAACACGTGCGGCAGGCCCCACACCACGTGGTTGGACATGCCGGTGACCCAGTGGCCTTCGGTTTCCATGTAGAGCGCGGCCAGGCCGGCCAGCGCGGCCAGCAGGGCAAAGCTGCCGAGCACCAGCCAGGAGCGCAGGCTGTAGCCGGCGAAGTAGCGATACTCCACGGGAGCGTGCATCGGTCAGAGCCCCTGGTAGCGGACGGCGGGATCGGTGCGCAGGTCGGCGCGGATGCGCGCCGCCCCGTAGGAAGCGGCGCGTTTGCTGATTTCGCTGTTCGGGTCATTGATGTCGCCGAACAGCATGGCCTTGCGGCCGCTGGTGTTGCAGGCCTCGACGCAGGCCGGCGTGCGGCTTTCCTCGACGCGGTGCACGCACATCGTGCAGGCCTCCGCGGTGCCCTTGCCGCGCGGCGCGTAGGGTTTCTGGTCGACGATGTCTTCGTGCACGAAATTCCGCGCCCCGTACGGGCAGGCCATGATGCAGTAGCGGCAGCCGATGCAGATATGCCGGTCCACCAGAACGATGCCGTCGGGGCGCTTGAAGGAGGCGCCGGTGGGGCAGACGTCGACGCAGGGCGGGTGTTCGCAGTGCTGGCACATCACCGGGAAGGAGCGGCTGTTGCCGGTGCCCGGATCGGTGACGGTGAGCTTGCGGATCCATTGCGGATCGCTCAAGGGTCGGCCGTGCCTGGTCAGGCCGAATTCGGCCGCGCAGGCATCGACGCAGGCCGTGCAGTCCGGCGTGCAGGCGTTGGTGTCGATCAGGATGCCCCAGCGCACCGCACGTTTGCCGGCCGGCGCGGGTTCCTGGGCGAAGGCGCGCAGGGTGACGCCGGGGGCGAGAGTTACGATGGCGAAGGCGGCGGCGGCGGCGAGCACGCCGCGGCGGGACGCACCGGCGGTGTCGGTCATGGCCGGATCCTCCCCTCGGTGCGTCCCGGCAGCGCGGCAAAGCGGGTGGCGGATGGCAGTGCGCTTTCCTGTTTGGGGATGCGCGAATTGTGGCACTCGAAGCAGTCGACGGCGACCGCGGCGCGCAGGTGGCAGCTGCCGCAGAAATGTTTCGGGTCGTCGTAGGCGACCGGGGTGCCGTCGGCGCCGTTGACGGCGTGGCAGGAAACGCAGCGCTCGATGTTGTCGTTCGGCGCCTGCGCGCCCTGGCGCACCACCGCGACGCGGTGGGTCAGCAGGAACTTCGGGTGGAAGCGGATCATCACCGTGCTGTCGTCGGTGCGGTGGGCGTCGACCAGGCCGGCGAAGCGCGGCACCGGGCGGACGCCGTCCTTGCCCACTTGCGCGGCAGCGATCACCGCCGGCGGCCCGAGCAGGGCGAGCAGCAGCACGACGGCCGTCCAGATGAAGTTGGGACTGCGGCGCCACGAACCCGGGCCGGCCACCAGCACGGCGGGCAGGTGCAGCATGCTGCCGAGCGGGATGAGCAGCAGCAGGCGGCTGAACGGCAGCAGGATCATCAGCAGCGCCACCAGCCAGAGATGCGCCAGCAGCACCGGGTCCGACGGCAGCGGCTTGAGGTCGAAGGTGAGCAGGCCGAGCATGAAGCCCTTCACCGCGATGACATCGGTGCGGACGTATGTGTTGACATAACCGATCAGCGGAATGGCGATCAGCAACGCCAGCACGATGCGGTCAATGCGGCTGTCGAGGATGCGGCGGTCGCCCAGCCAGGCCTGGCGGATCCACCAGGCGGCGGCGCCAAGCGGCAGGGCGATGCCGCCGTAGACGCCGAACGGCTGGGCCCAGATGACCAGTTTCCATAGCGGTCCGAGCCAAGCCGGCTCCAGCATGTAGCGCAGGTGGCGGACAAGGACGAGCAACAACCCGAAGTGGAAGGCGGCGCCGAAAATCCAGGCCCAGCGGTCGGCGAAGAAAGTACTGCGGAGGAGGAATACCTCGCTTGCGAGGCGCACGGCGCGGCCGGGGAGAGTGGTTTCGGCGGGGGTTTCCGGCACGGTGATGCCGCCGGAACGAGCGGTGCGCCACGCCAGGCGAACGGTCTGGATCAGCAATCCGAGGAAGAGGATCGCTGCCGCCGCGTAGAACATCGTTGCAAAAGCAATAGTGAGCGCCGATAGCGGCGGGGCTTCAGCGAGGCCAAAATCGTCCACGCCTGTGTCCTTTCTTTTCGAGGGCATCGGCTGCCGGGACCGGTGCTTCCCCCACCAGGCAGCGCAACCGCCGGCTACATAATATGTCGGCAATGACGCGCGACGCTATCTACTTCGAAAGCGACGGGCGTTGATCTGTGTCAAGCTGCGGAATCGCCGATCTGGCTTGCCTGGCGCTCGGCTGCGGCTAAAATGCGTGATAAAATTGTCACACAATCCCTCAAAAACTCGCTGTCGGCCGGCGGCTCTCAACACCTAAACGTGGAATTACAAAACGTTAAGGCCGTTCCGTCACGTCATTATAAAAATTCAGTAATCTAATTGTGGCGGCCAGCCCGAAACCTAGGCCAAAGTTGCCCAGGGCAGCATCCCGCGTCAGGCGAAGCGCCGAAGCGGGACCAGGCAGCGCGCTGCTGAAGAAGGGAACGGCGGAGTTCGCCGGTCGGGGGAAGGTTCGAACCGTATGGCCAATACAGTACTCGCGGGTATCTTGCCTGGCGCCTCCGAGCAGGGGGGGCGCCCCCAGTTGCCCTGGCCCAGGTTTGCCGCATTGAGACCGCTCGCCGCCGCCGTCGCCCTGGCGGCGCTGTTCGCAGCACCCGCCGCGCATGCCGCCATCGACTGGGGCAGCGTGGCCGGCCGTGAAGTGGTGCTGTTCTACCCGGCCCAGGCTTCCTGGGAGTGGGCGCTGACACCGGGGGACATGTCCGGCGCCACCAAGTTCCGCCAGGAAGGCAAGGCGTGCCGCGACTGCCATGACGGCGAAGAGAAGAAGATCGGCTCCGCGGCCGTGACCGGAACGGTGTGGAAGGACGAAAAGGGCGGCGACCACCCGCCGATCGAATCGAAGCCGATCGCCGGCAAGCCAGGCTGGCTGGCGGCGACCGTCAAGCTCGCCAATGACGGCACCAACCTTTACGTCCACCTGGACTTCAAGGAGGGCACCCAGCCCGACGCGAAGCAGAA
The DNA here is from genome assembly GCA_903839965.1 of uncultured Acetobacteraceae bacterium. Classification (GTDB taxonomy): domain Bacteria; phylum Pseudomonadota; class Alphaproteobacteria; order Acetobacterales; family Acetobacteraceae; genus Rhodovastum. Next base: position 6,331 of record CAIMEK010000699.1, read on the forward strand.
CCCGGGCATCGCCACCATGGTGTCGGTGATGTTCAGCGCCGGCAAGACCGCCGACATCACGCGCGGCGGCTGCTTCGCCGCCTGCCACGACGACGCGACCGGCATGCCCAGCAACAAGGGCGAGCAGCGCACCATGTATCTGGCCGCAACGCGCGCGAAGCTGACCCGCCAGGGCGGCGGCGACGCGCTCAAGCCGGCGGCCGACCTGGCCAAGCTGCGGGCCGATGGCTACTTCATGGAATACTGGAAGGCCGAGCTGAATCCCGGCCAACCCGCCAAGGCCTACGACGGCATCATCTTCGACAAGCGCACGCAGGACTCCGGCGCCGTCACCGCGGAGGCGAGCTTCGCCGGCGGTGGCTGGTCGGTGACGCTGAGTCGCAAGCTGGCCGGCACGGGGGGGCAGATGAACTTCGCCCCGGGCGTGCACTACGTCATCGGCTTCGCGATCCACGCCGGGCATGCCGCCGGGCGCTTCCACTACATCTCCAACGAACGCGACATGGCGATCGACTCGGGGTCGGCCGACTTCGTCGCGGCGAAGAAATAAGACAGCGAGATCCGACCGGACGGCCCGCCGACGCTGGTGCAAAGGGGTTCCCGATGAGAAAGACACTGCTCGCTGTCGTGTTTGGTGGCCTCTTCGTCATGACCGGGTCGCTGACGGCATCGGCGCAGACGAAGCCCTATGCGCCGGAAGGTCCGTTGACCTGCCTGAAGTGCCACAACGACCAGCAGCAGGCGCCGGTGCTGTCGTCCGTGCATGGCGTGCAGGGCGATTCGCACTCGCCGTTCGCGCAGCACGGCTGCGAGTCCTGTCACGGTCCGAGCCCCGAGCACCTGTCCAGCCGCACCGCGGCGCCGGGCGTGCTGTTCAACGGCAAGTTCGCCTCGCCGCCGGACGTGCAGAACCAGCAGTGCCTGAACTGCCACCAGGCCGGCCTCAGGATGAACTGGCAGGGCAGCCAGCACGCCAACAACGACGTGGCCTGCGCCAGCTGCCACACCATCCACGTGCGCAAAGACCCGATCCTGGTGAAGGTGAGCCAGCCCGCGAAGTGCTTCACCTGCCACACCGAACAGCGTTCCGACAGCTTCAAGTTCTCGCACCACCCGATCCGCGAAGGGAAAGTGGTGTGCTCGGACTGCCATAACCCGCACGGCTCGCCGGGACCGAAGCTGCTGAAGGAAGTGACGGTCAACGAGACCTGCTACAACTGCCACGCCGAGAAGCGCGGGCCGTTGCTGTGGGAGCATCTGCCGGTCCGCGAAAACTGCCTGAACTGCCATACGCCGCACGGGTCGAACCAGGCACGGCTGCTGACCGAGCGGCCATCCTTCCTGTGCCAGGACTGCCACGCCAATTCCGGCCACCAGTCCGCCATCCTGAGCGGCGCGCAGCTTAACAGCACCAAGCCGGGCTTGCCGTACAAGGTGTTTCCGCCCACCGGCGCGGCTGTCACCAACTTCCGGGCATTCGCCAGGGGGTGCGTGAACTGCCACTCGCAGATCCACGGGTCCAACAACCCGTCCGGCGCCTACTTCACGCGTTAGGCCAGTCGGAGCACAGGACCATGAAACAACTGCGTTCCCTCACAGCCCTCGCGGCCTTAGGACTGGCTTTCCTGCCACTGAGGGCACTGGCCCAGGACTTCGATGTGGCGGAGCCGCCGGTGAAGCCACCGCCCGTCTACAACAACGAGGTGCGGCTCGGCGCGGGGTGGCAGAGCCAGACCTCGCCACAGTTCGGCCGCTACACCGGCATGCGCAACCAGGGGCCGTTCGGCATCGGCGGCTTCACGCTCGGCGGGCGCGACGCCTGGGACTCGGGCGGCACCACCTACTATCGCCTGGAAGGCAACAACATCCCGCTCGACTCGCGCTCGTTCAATGCGCAGGTCGGCCAGCAGGGCACCTGGGGCGCCACCTTCTCCTATGACGGCATCCCCTACTACCAGTCCAACTCGTTCCGCAGCGTGTTCAGCGACGCCAATGGAAACCTGGTGTCCGGCGTGCGGCCGGGCGGCGTCACCAATGTCACCTCGCAACTGCCGGGACTGTTGCGTACCCAGACCAACGTCGGCACGCTGCGCGACATCTACACCTTGGGCGGGAAGTTCCAGTGGAATGACTGGATCATCAGCAGCTCCATCCGGCACGACCACAAGCAGGGCTTCAAGGAGAACTCGTCCGCCTGGCTCGGCACGCCCTCGCCGATCGCCAACAACGCCAACATCACCAACAGCGCGCTGGCGTATTTCCTCGAGCCGGTCAACTACGACACCGACCGCTTCGACATCAACGCGGTCTACGGCAACACCAGCCGCATGCAGTTGCTGGTCGGCTACACCTACAACTCGTTCACCGACAACGGCACGGCGTGGAACGGCTTCAATCCGTTCGGCTTCACCAGCAACGCCGGCCCGATTGCCGGAACGGCGGCGAACCTGGCCGCGTCGGCGAACATCCGCTCCAGCTATGCGCTGCCGCCGTCGAACATGGCGCACCAGATCAAACTGCAGTTCGGCTACAACCTGACGCCGACGACGCGCGTCAACGCCAACTTCCAGTATGGCCTGATGAACCAGAATGCCGCTTACGTCGCCAGCACGGGGAACGCGAACTTCACGCCGATCGGGCCGCCGCGCAGTTCGTTCGACGGCACCATCCAGACCGTGTTCGGCAATGTCGCCATCACCGCGATGCCGCTGCCGAAACTCGACGTGCGCGCCAGCTACACGATCGACGACCGCAACAACCTCAGCTCGCGGGCCGGCTATCGGCAGTACATCAACGACGCCTACACGGCCAATCCGAGCGTTCTGATGAACCTGCCGGCGAGCTACACCAACCAGAAGGCAAAGCTGGAGGCCGGCTATCGGGTTCTCCCGAACACCAAGCTCACGGTGGGGTATTCCTACGAAGCGACGCACCGGACGTACAGCAACACCAACGACGTCAGTTCCGGCGAATTCTCCGCGCAGGTGCGCACGAGCCTGCTGGAAACCGTGCAGGCCTCGCTGCGCTACATGCATCAGGACCGCTGGGCCGGCAGCTACAACCGCGGCGGGGTGTTTGCCGCGCTGGGCCTGACCACGGTGAGCGACTACTACGGCTACTACAACTACTACCTGGCCTCGCGGGTCCGTGACGAGGCGAAGGGAACCATCGACTACTCGCCGCTGCCCGGCCTCACCGCTTCGCTGGTGGGCAAGGCCGACTACGACTTCTACCCGAGCTCGGCGATGGGCTTGAAGAGCAACAACAACTTCTCGATCGGCCCCGATATAACCTACGAATTTTCTAAATTGCTCAGCATGCATGCGTTCTACAATTACCAGAAGATTTTTTTCAACTCGAACAGCATGGTGACCAATGCGACCTGCAACGGCAACGGCACCACGTTGACGGCAGGCTCCGGGTGCCTCAACAACGGCATCTGGAACCAGAAGACCAACGACGAAACCCACACCTTCGGCGCCAGCTTGGACTGGCAACCGATCCCCGATGTCCTGAAGGTTTCGGTGGACTACACGCTCTCCTATGGCAACACGTCCTATACGTTCGCCGACGGCGGCATCTATTCGTTCCCGACCGCGGGCAATGTCGGCACGGCGGGCCTGTTCATCCAGGCGCTGCCCAGCACGACCGGCCTCTTGAACAGCATTTCGCTGCACGCCGAGTACAAGATCCGCGAGAACATCTCGCTCATCGGCGGCTACGCGTTCGAGCGGTTCTCCTACAAGGACTACGCCTACGCCGCGGGCTCCACGCAATTCAGCAACGCGGTGTTCGCCGGCGACAACAAGCCGAACTATGCGGTGCACGTGGTGGGCGCGGCGGTGAACTTCCGTTGGTAGCCTGATCGCCCGGCTTGCGGCGCCGGGCGGGAGGTCGGTGGATCGCCTTTGCGGGGCAGGGACCACCCGGCTCCTGCGGTTCGTGACCTCGGCGTCCAGGCCGTCCGGCACGACAGCAGCCCGGTGGCCTCCGGCGGCCATCACAGACGACTTTGCGAAGGTCGCTGGAACGTGCACTTCTCCCTCCTCGGCCTCGCCAGGAACGCGCTGACCGGTCATCGCGACTGGCCCGAGCAATGGCGCTCGCCGGAACCGAAACTTGCCTACGACGCGGTGATCGTCGGTGCCGGCGGCCACGGGTTGGGCACCGCCTACTACCTCGCCAGGGAACACGGGCTGCGGAATATCGCCGTGGTCGACAAGGGTTGGCTCGGCGGCGGCAATACCGGGCGCAATACGACGATCATCCGCTCGAACTACCTCTGGGAGGAATCCGAGGCGATCTACGAGCACAGCATGAAGCTGTGGGAAACGCTGTCGGACGAGCTCAACTACAATCTCATGTTCTCCCAGCGCGGCGTCATGATGCTGGCGCACACGCTGCACGACATCCAGGTGCTCCGGCGGCACGCCCATGCCAATCGCCTCGCCGGCATCGACACCGAATGGCTGACCCCCGGGCAGGCCAAAGCCTTCTGTCCGCCACTCAACATTTCGCCCGCGCTGCGCTATCCGGTGCTCGGCGCCTCGCTGCAGCGCCGCGGCGGCACCGCCCGCCACGATGCGGTGGCCTGGGGCTATGCCCGCGCGGCGAGCGCGCTGGGCGTGGACATCCTGCAGA
>CAIMEK010000700.1 GCA_903839965.1 uncultured Acetobacteraceae bacterium
TGATTTCCGACGTGCGCAGCAGTGCCTTGGTGGGAATGCAGCCCCAGTTCAGGCAGATGCCACCGAGATGCTCGCGCTCGACGCAGGCCACCTTCATGCCGAGCTGGGCGGCGCGGATGGCGGTGACGTAGCCGCCGGGGCCGCCGCCCACCACGATGACGTCGAAGGATTGGTCGGCCATTTTCTTCTCCTTCTCCCCCCTGTGGGAAGGGGTTGGGGGGTTCGGCCACTCACCGTCGCCGCTAACCCCTCCCCCAAGGGGCGGAGGCTTGTTGCTTTCCTTACGCGGCGAAACTCTGCAGGGCCGCGCCTTCGAGGCGCTGGTCCGTCCAGGCGTCGAGCGGACGCGCGCCGATCGAACGGTAGAAGTTGATCGCCGGCGTGTTCCAGTTCAGCACCCGCCACTCCATGCGCGCGCAACCCTCATCGAGGGCCCGCCGCGCGAGGTGGCGGAAAATCTGCCGGCCGATGCCGCAGCCGCGCTGCTCCGGCACCACGAACACATCCTCGACGAACAGCCCCGGCCGGCCAGCGAAGGTGGAAAAGCTGTAGCACCAGACCGCAAAGCCGACGGGTTCCTCCTCCAACTCCGCAACCAGCGCCCAGGCGCGCGGCGGCGTGCCGAACAGGGCGCGCCGGAAATCCGCCTCGGTGCCGCACGCCTCGTCCAGCAGCTTTTCGTACTCCGCCAATGCGCGCACGAACTGCGCCACCAGCGCCTCGTCATCGGGAACGGCGTCGCGCAGAACGACCGCGCCGCTCACAGCATGATGCTCAGCGGGTCTTCCACCACGCGCTTGAACTCGGCCAGCCACTCGGCCCCCAGCGCCCCGTCCACCACTCGATGGTCGACGCTGAGCGTGCAGGTCATGACGGTGGCGATGGCCAGCGCGCCGTCCTTCACCACCGCCCGCTGCTGCCCGGCGGCGACCGCGAGGATGCCGGCCTGCGGCGGGTTGATGATGGCGGCGAAGTTGGTCACGCCATACATGCCCATGTTGGAAATCGAGAAGCTGCCGCCCTGGAACTCCTCGGGCTTCAGCTTGCCGCTCTTCGCCCGCGCGCCAAGATCCTTCATTTCGGCGCTAATGGCAGCGAGCCCCTTGCGGTCGGCCTGGCGGACGATCGGCGTGATCAGGCCGTCCGGGATGGCCACCGCCACCGAGATGTCGATGTCGTCGAACAGCACGATACCTTCGTCGGTCCAGGCGGCGTTGACCTTCGGCATCCGCCGCAGGGTGACGGCGGCGGCCTTGATGATCAAATCGTTGACCGAAAGTTTGAAGGCGCCAGGCCCATCCTTGGCGCTGCGGGCATTGAGGTCGGCACGCAGCTTGAGCAGGGCGTCGATTTCGATGTCCATCGAGACATAGAAATGCGGCACGGTCTGCTTCGCCTCGGTAAGCCGGCGGGCGATGACTTTTCTGATCGTGCTGTGCGGCACCAGCGTGTGCGGCGCGGTGATCGCGACCCTGGGCGCGGGCGCGGCCGGCACGGCAGCGGGAGCGGGAGCGGCGGCGGGCGCGGCCGCAACGGGCGCGGCGGCGGGGGCCGGGGCAGCACCGCTCTTCTGTGCCGCTTCGATGTCGGCGCGCACGATGCGGCCGTTCGGGCCCGAGCCTTTGATCCTCGACAGGTCGATGCCGGCCTGCTCGGCCATGCGCCGCGCCAGCGGAGAAGCGTGGATGCGCGCATCGCTCTCGTGGCCGTTGCCGGACGGCGCAGCGGCGGGCGCTGGCGCCGGAGCAGCAGGTGCGGGCACCGGGGCGGCGGGCGGCGGGGCCGCGGCGGGCGCCGGCTTGGCGGCAGCAGCGGCGGCGGGAACCGCCTCGCCCGGCTCGACCAGCACGGCGATCGGTTCGTTCACCTTCACGCCCTGGGTGCCGTCGGCAACCAGAATGCGGCCGAGCACGCCCTCGTCCACCGCCTCGACCTCCATGGTGGCCTTGTCGGTCTCGATCTCGGCGAGCACGTCGCCGGCTTTGATCGTGTCGCCTTCCTTCTTGAGCCAGCGCGCCAGGGTGCCCTCGGTCATGGTCGGGCTCAGTGCCGGCATCAGGATGTTGGTAGCCATGTTGCTCTCCCCTTCCCGCCCGATCAGACCAGCTTCCTGACGGCGTCGATCACCCAGTCGGGCTGCGGCACCGCCAGTTTTTCGAGATTGGCGGCATACGGCAGCGGCACGTCGAGCCCGGTCACGCGCGCCGGCGGGGCGTCGAGCCAGTCGAAGCAATGCTCGATGACCTGCATGTTCACTTCCGCGCCGATGCCAGCGAACGGCCAGCCTTCCTCGACGGTGACGATCCGGCTGGTCTTCTTCACGCTGGCGACCACGGTGTCGATGTCGAGCGGACGCAGCGAGCGCAGGTTGACCACCTCGGCGGAGATGCCCTGCTCCGCCAGCGCCTCGGCCGCCCGCATGGCGACGCCCACCATGATCGAGAAGGCCACCAGGGTGACGTCGGTGCCTTCGCGCTCGACCTTGGCGCGGCCGATCGGCAGCACGAAATCCTCGGCGGTGGGGCACTCGAAGTGCTGGCCGTAGAGAATTTCGTTCTCCAGGAAGATGACCGGGTTGGGATCGCGGATGGCGGCGCGCAACAGGCCCTTGGCGTCGGCCGCCGACCAGGGCGCCAGCACCTTCAGCCCGGGACAATGCGCATACCA
>CAIMEK010000701.1 GCA_903839965.1 uncultured Acetobacteraceae bacterium
CCGGGTGCGGTTCATCCGCGCCGACGGCTGGACCCCGCCGGCGGTCACCGCTGGCGGGCCATATGATCTGGTTTTCGCGAATATCCTGGCGCGTCCGCTGTGCCGGATGGCACGCCACCTGGCCAGCCATCTGGCGCCGCGTGGCACCGCCATCCTCGCCGGGCTGCTCACCACCCAGGCGCGCTGGGTGCTGGCCGCCCACCGCCGCCATGGCCTCGTGCTCGAACGCACGCTGGCCGATGGCAAGTGGTGCACGCTGGTGCTGCGCCACCGATGAGCGGGGCGGCGCAGGAAGCGGAAGGATCAGGCGGCGCGGGCGCGGCGGTCGAAGTCGTTGGCGGCGAAGCGCGTGGCCTCGCGGTCGGCGGCGAAGCTCGGATCGAACACGCGCGGCAGCTCGCCGCGGTTCAGCCCGATATCGGCCAGTTCGTGGTCGGACAGCATGCTCAGCTCGTCCAGCACGGCCCGGCGCTTCGGCATCTCGGCCAGCCAGCGCAGCATGCCGCTCAGGCGGGCAAGCAACCCAGGGCCCTTGGTCGTGGCCTGGTAGTTGTGGTCGTCATGGAAGTAGTGCGACATCGTGTTCGGCAGCAGGAGCGACAGCTCCTCTTTGGCAATACGGGCGCTCATTGGTTTCAAGTCCTCAACTGCAGACCGTGTCGGGCGTCGTGCTTGTCTGCATTCCGTCGCGCGGTTGGTAACGCACAACATAATCGCTCGCGAACGACTTATGATTGCCAAGTCTCTTCTTCAGCCATGCGTCAAACGCGTGGCTAGTCGATAAGTCATGACTAAATCGTTAACCTGCCCTGAAAGCGCCATTCATGCATGACCTCCGGCTGGCTGCTCTGCGCGCCGAACTCCTCGCCCAGGGGCTGCAGGGATTCATCGTCCCGCGCGCCGACGAGCACCTCGGCGAATACGTCCCCGCCGCCGCCGAGCGCCTGGCCTGGCTGACCGGCTTCACTGGCAGCGCCGGCCTCGCCGCCGTGCTCGCCGACCGCGCCGCCGTATTCACCGATGGCCGCTACGTGCTGCAGATCAGGGCGCAGACCGACCCGGCGCTGTGGGAATGCCGCCACATCACCGAAGAGCCGCCGCCGGCCTGGCTGGCCCAACACGCCCCCGCCGGCGCCCGCATCGGCTACGACCCGCTGCTGATCAGCGAGGAAGCGCTGCAGCGCTTCCTGGATGCCGGCCTCGCCATGCTGCCCGTGGCGCGCAACCCGGTCGATGCCGTCTGGCCCGACCGCCCCGCACCGCCGTTCGCCCCCGCGGTCGCCCAGCCGCTCGCCTTTGCCGGCCGCCCCAGCGCGGACAAGCGCGCCGAACTCGCCGCCACGCTGCGCGAGGCCGGGCAGGACGCGGCCATCCTCACCGACCCGGCCTCGCTCGCCTGGCTGCTGAACATCCGCGGCGCCGACGTGCCCTTCACCCCCTTCGCCCTCGGCTTCGCCATCCTGCGCGCCGACGGCAACGCCGACCTGTTCATGGCGCCCGAAAAACTGCCCGCCGCCACCCGGGCCTGGCTGGGCAACGCCGTCGCGCTGCACGACCGCGCCGACCTGCCAGCCGCCCTCGCGGGCCTGGCCGGCCGCCGGGTGCGCGTCGATGCCGCCACCGCGCCGGTCTGGTTCGCCCAGGTCCTGCGCGAGGCCGGCGCCACCGTCCTCGCCGGCGCGGATCCCTGCCTGCTGCCCAAGGCCACCAAGAACCAGGTCGAACAGGAAGGCACGCGCGCCGCCCATCGCCGCGACGCCGTCGCCGTCTGCCGGTTCCTGCACTGGCTCGACAGCGCCGCCGGCCACGCCACCGAAATGGACGCCGCCGCCCACCTGCTCGCCCTGCGCGCCGAAGCCCCCGAATTCCGCGGCGAAAGCTTCTCGACCATTTCCAGCGCCGGCGAGCACGGCGCCGTCATCCACTACCGTGTCACCCCGGAGAGCAACCGACCCATCAAACCCGACGAACTCTACCTGGTCGATTCCGGCGGCCAGTACGCCGACGGCACCACCGACATCACCCGCACGGCCTGGACCGGCCCCAGCACGCCCCCGGCCGAACTGCGCGACCGCGTCACCCGGGTGCTCAAGGGGCACATCGCCATCGCCACCCTGGTCTTCCCCCAGGGCGTCGCCGGTCCCCACCTGGACGCCGTCGCCCGCCTCGCCCTGTGGCGCGCCGGGCTCGACTACGACCACGGCACCGGCCACGGCGTCGGCAGCTACCTCTCGGTGCACGAAGGCCCGGTCAGTATTTCGCGCGCCGCCAAACCAGTGCCGATCGCCGCCGGCATCATCCTGTCGAACGAACCCGGCTACTACGTCCCCGGCCGCTACGGCATCCGCTTGGAAAACCTGGTGCTGGTGCAACCCGCCGACCTGCCGGACGCGCTCAAACCGTTCCTGCGCTTCGAAACCCTGAGCCTCGCCCCGTTCGACCGCCGCCTGATCGACCGCACCCTGCTGACCGCCGAGGAAACCACCTGGCTCGACACCTACCACGCCCGCGTCGCCGCAGAGATCGGCCCGCTGCTCGATCCAGCGACGCGCGCGTGGCTCGTGGCGGCGTGCGCGCCAATTTAAGCAGCAAGCAGCGGGGCTTTGCCCCGCGCCCCACCAAGGGCCGAGAGGCCCTTGGAACCCATTCGCTTTCTTGGCTGCGCAGCAGCCATCAAATGCTATCGAAATGGGATTGATGGGCTGCTTCGCAGCCAAGAAGACAAGTAGCGGGTTCCAAGGGCCTCTCGGCCCTTGGCGGGTCGAGGGCAGAGCCCCATAGGCACTAAAATAAGCCCCGAAAGGGGTAGTTTACGGCCTGCTTTCGCC
>CAIMEK010000702.1 GCA_903839965.1 uncultured Acetobacteraceae bacterium
GAATGGTCCGCGCGGGCATCGACCCAGAGCGCAGCCCATCGAGCAGTCGATCGACCCCTGCAACCTGCCCCGCGAGTCCATAGCGAACGACGACCGACGCATGAGGTTCATCGATCATCCGGAACCGCGCCTCCACCTCCGGATAGTCGAAGACTCCGCGGCGCTCCTGGATACGTTCTCGGTCGGTGTCGATCAGGCTGAACAGCCGCTCGAAGTACTGCCGAACCGTCTCGGGTTCGTTCGGGTCAGCCTGCGGACTGTTGATGACCGCATCCGATAGACCGGCAGCCGTCCGTTACCACCCGGCCGGCAGATGACCAGCTTCGGGACGGAAAACAACGACAACGCCCGCAGCAAGGCTGCCCTCGCGGTTGCACCGCCCGGCCGCTTGGATGATCGAGTCGAGCGGGCCACGGGCGCGCAGAACAAGCGGGAAGTCGAGATCGACCCCGGCCTCGACGACCTGAGTAGACACAAGCCGACATGGCTCGCCCGCGCCGAGCCTGCGTCTGACTTCGCCAATTACGGCCCGCCTGTGTGCGCCGCACAAGAGGGTCGATAAGTACATTGCGCCAGGATCGTCTAGCGCATCTAGCAAGTCGAGAGCATCGGCCTTGCTGTTGACGATTGCCAGCGCCTTTCGCGTGTCCCGCATGCGCTGTGCGACCTGCGCCCAAGACCACGGCTCGGCCGGCCACTCGAAACGGACCCGGCGGAGCGCAGCAAAGTGCCGCTCCGGGATCGGCACGATCTCCCGAGTTTGCAGCCGCCGGAAGACGGGGATGGCCTCAAAGGCTGGCTGCGTCGCAGTCGAGAGGACGACGGTCGCGCCGTAATGGCGAACAAGCTCCGTGACCGCATCGAGGATCGGTGTCAGCAGGTGCGGCGGCAGCGCCTGAGCCTCGTCCAGAACGATCACGCTGCGGGCGAGCCGATGGAGCTTCCGGCAGCGGCCCGGGTGGGCCGCGAACAGGCTTTCGAACAGTTGGACCGTCGTGGTAACGACGATAGGCGCATCCCAATTCTCCGCCGCCAGACGCTGACGGACCTGTGAGCTGTTCTGGCCGCCTTCGTCGTCAGCTTGCTCGACCACGCCGCTGTGGTGTTCGAGAACCGCCGTCTCGTCGCCGTCAACAGGACCGAACACCCAACGGTAGACGTCGGCGGTCTGCTCGGTGATCGTCAGAAACGGCACCGCCACGACGACACGATCCAGACCGTGGTTGATGGCATGACGAAGCGCAAAGGCCATCGCCGAGAGCGTTTTGCCGCCACCGGTTGGAACCGTCAGCCGGAAGAGACCAGGGGGTTGGGTCGCTGCTGCGAGACAAGCCGCAAAGACGTCAGCGCGCACGTCAGCGACCGGCCCAGCGCCAGATGGCAGTGTGGCGTGGTTGACCTCGAACCGCCGCCACAATTCCGGCAGAGCAAGAGCGACCCCTCGCATCCCACTTGCCGCAGGATCGAAATGCGCTTCCGTATCGAGAAAGTCAGCGTCCACGAGCGCCGAGAACATGAGCCGGACGAATGTCTCGGCGGCCAAAGGATCGTCGATCCAGTCCGGCAGATCGACGGGCCCGTTTGGCTGCAGGTTGGCGACTTCCTCGGATGACCTGGCAAGAGACTGGACGGTGCCGGCATCTGCTGCCCGCTCGGCGAGCCACGCCCTCAGTCCGGCGGAGCCCTCACGAGCACGGAGCCCGCCATGGTGGCCCTGGGCCGCCATGGCTAGGAGCCCAAGGTGCTGGTATGCAAGCACCGCACCGGCCGCCTTGTGGTCGCCTCCAGCGCCGCGGCGGCCCTTTCCCCCGGCACAGGCTCGTAGGTATTCCTGAAAGGTGTCCGAGTACTTCCCGATGTCGTGCCACAGGCCTAGGTAGCGAGCGGCCTCTGACGCGCCCAGACCGACCCCGAAGC
>CAIMEK010000703.1 GCA_903839965.1 uncultured Acetobacteraceae bacterium
CAGATCGCCTCGGTCGCCGGCCGCAAGCCGGGCCAGAAGGAGACCCTGATCGGTCTCGGCTTGAACAAGATCCGCCGCACGCGCGAACTGGAGGATACCCCTTCGGTGCGCGGCATGATCCGCAAGGTGGCCCACCTGGTTAAGGTGGAGGAGCTGTCCTGACGCGCGCGCCGCGCCGGGACGGAAGGAAACTGTGATGAAGCTGAACGAACTGCGCGACAAGCCCGGCGCGCGCCGCAGGTCCAAGCGGCTTGGCCGCGGCATCGGCTCGGGCAAGGGCAAGACCTCGGGCAAGGGCGTGAAGGGCCAGAAGGCCCGCGAGGGCGTGGCGCTGAACGGCTTCGAGGGCGGCCAGATGCCGATCTATCGGCGGCTGCCCAAGCGCGGCTTCTTCAGCCGCAACCGCAAGGAATACGCGCCGGTGAACCTGAGCGCGCTGACCAAGGCCATCGAGGCCGGTCGCGTCGATGCCGGGCAACCCATCACCGAGGCAACCCTGCGCTCCGCCGGCCTGGTGCGCGGCGGCAAGGCCATCGGGGTTCGCCTGCTGGCCAGCGGCGAATTGACCAAGGCGGTCACCATCACCGTCTCCGGCGCTTCGGCGGCGGCGGTCGCGGCGGTCGAGGCGGCGGGCGGCAAGATCACCACCACGGTCCCCGCCAAGGTGAAGGCGGCCCCGGCCAGCTGAGGCTTGCGCCGTGCCCCGTGGGCGCGGCAAAATGCGGACAACCGGCGGCGCCCCCGGAACCACCCGTGCGGCGCCGCTCTCGTAACGGGAACCCCTCATGGCTTCGGCAGCCGAACAGCTCGCGGCAAATCTCAACCTCGGTGTGCTCTCCAAGGCGACCGAACTGAAGAAGCGCATCTGGTTCACGCTGGGTGCGCTGCTGGTCTATCGCGTCGGCACCTACGTCCCGGTGCCGGGGGTCGACGCCTCGGTGATGGGCGAAATGCTGGCGCAGCATGGCGGCGGCATCCTGGCCATGTTCGACATGTTCAGCGGCGGCGCGCTCGGGCGCATGACCGTGTTCGCGCTCAACATCATGCCCTACATCAGCGCCAGCATCATCATCCAGCTGATGACGGCGGCGGTGCCCACCCTGGAGGCGCTGAAGAAGGAAGGCGAGCAGGGCCGCAAGAAGCTCAACCAGTACACCCGCTACCTCACCGTGGTGATCGCCATATTCCAGTCCTACGGCATCGCCGTGGGGCTGGAGAGCATGCGCGGCACCTTCGGCGCGGCGGTGGTCGATCCGGGCATGTTCTTCCGGCTGTCCTGCGTCATCAGCTTGGTCGGCGGCACCATGTTCCTGATGTGGGTGGGCGAGCAGATCACCGCCCGCGGCATCGGCAACGGCACCAGCCTGATCATCATGGCCGGCATCGTCGCCAACGTGCCGCATGCGCTCGGCAGCCTGCTGGAACTCGGCCGCACCGGCGCGCTCAGCCCGGTGTTCATCCTGGTGTTCCTCATCGTAGCCGTGGCGGTGGTGGGCTTCGTGGTGTTCATGGAGCGGGCGCAGCGCCGCATCGTGGTGCAGTACCCCAAGCGCCAGGTGGGCAACCGCATGTTCGGCGGCGACTCCACCCACATGCCGCTCAAGCTGAACACCTCGGGCGTCATTCCACCGATCTTCGCCAGTTCCATCCTGCTGATCCCGGCCACCGTCGCCGGCTTCTCCGGGGCCAGCGGCGATATCGGCTGGGTGGGCACCATCACCAACCTGCTGTCGCGCGGGTCGTGGCTCTACATGGCGACCTACGCGAGCATGATCATATTCTTCAGCTATTTCTACACGGCGGTCGTGTTCAACCCGGTGGAAACCGCCGACAACCTCAAGAAGTACGGTGGCTTCATCCCGGGCATCCGCCCCGGCTCGGCCACGGCGGACTATTTCGACTACGTGCTCACGCGCCTGACCACGGTCGGCGCGCTATATGTGGTCGGGGTCTGCCTGCTGCCTGAATTGCTCATCGGCACCTACGGCCTGCCATTCTACTTCGGCGGCACCAGCCTGATGATCATCGTGTCGGTGACCATGGACACGGTTACCCAGATCCAGTCGCATCTGCTCGCGCACCAGTACGAGGGTCTGATCAAGAAGGGGCGCGTCAAGGGTCGGGGCCGATGAACCTCATTCTTCTTGGGCCGCCGGGTGCCGGCAAGGGCACCCAGGCCAAGCGCCTGCAGGACCGCTACGGCATCGTGCAGATCTCCACCGGCGACATGCTGCGCGGCGAAGTGGCCGCCGGCACCGAGATCGGTCGCGAAGCCAAGGCGGTCATGGAGGCCGGCAAGCTGGTCTCCGACGACATCCTGATCCGCATGCTCGGCGCGCGCATCACCCGCCCGGATTGCGCCCGCGGCTTCATCCTCGACGGCTTCCCGCGCACCGTGCCGCAGGCCGCGGCGCTGGACCGCCTGCTGGCGGAGAAGGCGCTGAAGCTCGATGCCGTGGCGGAACTGCGGGTCGACGACGGCGCCCTCGTGGACCGCATCGCCGGCCGCTACACCTGCGCCAAGTGTGGCGCCGGCTACCACGACAGCTTCCAGAAGCCGAAGCGCGAGGGGGTCTGCGACACCTGCGGGGCCAGCGAGTTCATCCGCCGCGCCGACGACAACCGCGCAACCGTGATCGCCCGCCTGGAGGCCTATCACCGCCAGACCGCGCCGATCCTGCCGCACTACGCGGCGCAGGGAAAATTGCGGACGGTCGACGGCATGGCCGAGATCGACGAGGTTTCCCGCCAACTGAACGCGATCCTGGATCCCATCGCGGCGTAACCGGCGCAGTGTTGCGACGGGCCTGGCCAACGTTCGGACATGGCTGCACCATCACGATAATTTGAACTGTCCGCGTTGACTCGCTTCGGCTCGCCGCTATAGTGCGCCCCCTCGGCGGCCCCACCTTCGTGCGGGCCGTCACTGCGTATTACCGGAGCCCGAGGGGTAGCCCGACGCCAGGCGCGTGCGCCGGGACGACGGGGGCCGTCCCCGCCTTGAAGGAGTAAGTGGGTTTGGCCCGTATTGCCGGCGTGAATATCCCGACCAACAAGCGGGTGACGATCAGCCTGCGCTACATTTATGGAATCGGACCGACCAAGGCGCGCGACATCTGCGCCAGGCTCGGCATCACCGGCGAACGCCGCGTCAATCAGCTTTCCGACGACGAGGTGCTGAAGATCCGCGAGATCATCGACCGGGAATACCGCGTCGAGGGCGATCTGCGCCGTGAAGTGGCGATGAACATCAAGCGGTTGATGGATCTCGGCTGCTACCGCGGCCTGCGCCATCGCCGTGGCCTGCCGGTGCGTGGCCAGCGCACCCACACCAACGCCCGCACCCGCAAGGGCAAGGCGGTGGCGATCGCCGGCAAGAAGAAGGTGACGAAGTAGGGCGCCCATCGCCTTCTTCCGTTAGCAGCTCATGTCGCCCGGCCCGTCCGGGCGGCCCAGGATTGGACAGGACAGACCGAATATGGCGAAGCCCGCCACTGCCTCGCGCCCCCGCAAGAAAGAGCGCAAGAACATCACCTCAGGCGTCGCCCATGTGGCGGCGACCTTCAACAACACCATGATCACCATCACCGACGCGCAGGGCAACGCCATTGCCTGGTCGTCGTCCGGTAGCCAGGGTTTCAAGGGCAGCCGCAAGTCCACGCCCTATGCCGCCCAGGTCGCCGCCGAGGACGCCGGCAAGAAGGCCCGCGAACACGGCATGGAAACCCTGGAAATCGAAGTCAGCGGCCCCGGCTCGGGCCGCGAGAGCGCCTTGCGGGCCCTGCAGGCCGTCGGCTTCTCCATCACGGCCATCCGCGACATGACCCCGATCCCCCACAATGGTTGCCGCCCGCGCAAACGGCGGCGCGTGTAAGCCGCTACTCCGCTTCCTGAAGCCGGTGTCCGCGCCCGCCCGCTCGTCAACCCGGGTGCACGGCGCGCGCCGTCAACCCCATCCATGATGAGGCCGAGCGTGGCATTGCAGAAGAACTGGCAGTCCCTGATCAAGCCCGAGAAAATGGAGGTCGAGCCCGGCGGCGATCCGTCGCGCGTGGCCACCATCATCGCCGAGCCGCTGGAACGCGGCTTCGGCATGACGCTCGGCAACGCGCTGCGGCGCGTGTTGCTGTCGTCGCTGCAGGGCGCCGCCGTCACCGCCTTGCAGATCGACGGCGTGCTGCACGAGTTCAGCAGCATCCCCGGCGTGCGCGAGGACGTCACCGACATCGTGCTGAACGTCAAGCAACTGGCGCTGCGCATGCACGGCGACGGGCCCAAGCGCATGCTGCTGCAGGCGACCGGCCCCGGCGAAGTGCGCGCCGGCCAGATCCAGACCGGCCACGACATCGAGGTGATGAACCCCGAGCTGGTCATCTGCACGCTCGACGAAGGCGTGAAGCTCGGCATGGAGTTCACCGTCACCGTCAACAAGGGCTATGTGCCGGCCGCCGCCAACCGCCCCGAGGACGCGCCGATCGGCTTGATCCCGATCGACAGCATTTACTCGCCGGTGCGCCGCTGCTCCTACAAGGTCGAGCCCACCCGCGTCGGCCAGGTCACCGACTACGACAAGCTGCTGCTGACGCTGGAAACCAACGGCGCCGTCACCCCCGAGGACGCGGTGGCGCTGGCCGCGCGCATCCTGCAGGACCAGTTGCAGCTGTTCATCAACTTCGAAGAGCCGCAGGCGATCCGCCACGAGGAGCCGCAAGACGACCTGCCGTTCAACCGCAACCTGCTGCGCAAGGTCGACGAGTTGGAGCTGTCCGTGCGCAGCGCCAATTGCCTGAAGAACGACAATATCGTTTATATCGGCGATCTGGTGCAGAAGTCCGAGCAGGAGATGCTGCGCACGCCCAACTTCGGGCGCAAGTCGTTGAACGAAATCAAGGAGGTCCTCGCCTCGATGGGGCTGTCGCTCGGCATGACCGTGCCGGGCTGGCCGCCGGAGAACGTCGAGGATCTGGCGAAGCGGCTGGAAGAGCCGTTCTGAGCGGGTAAACGGAGTCCAACCATGCGTCACGGAGTAGCCGGGCGGAAGCTCGGCGTCACCACCAGCCATCGCTTCGCCATGTTCCGCAACATGGCGCATGCGCTGCTCAAGCACGAACAGATCACCACGACCCTGCCGAAAGCCAAGGAGCTTCGCCCGGTCGCGGAAAAGCTGATCACGCTGGGCAAGCGTGGCGGGCTGCATGCCCGCCGCCTGGCCTATGCCGAGTTGCGCGACGACGTCGTCGTGGCCAAGCTCTTCACCACGCTGGCGGACCGCTACAAGACCCGCAAGGGCGGTTACACCCGCGTGCTCAGGGCCGGCATTCGCTACGGCGACGCCGCCAGCATGGCGATCATCGAGCTGGTCGACCGCGACCCCGCCGCCAAGGGCCTGGACAGCGGCCCGAAGCCGGAAGTCGCCGAGGACAGCGAGAGCGAATAGACGCAGCCCCCTGCGAGCAGCGTGCAGCGGACCGGCCCCTGTGGCCGGTCCTTTGCGTTCCGGGGCCAACATTCTTATGTGTGCCCGGCATGACCGACCGTCCGAACGGCGCGCCCTGATGGATCGCCCCGCCCCGCTGGCCGACCGCCTGCGTCCGCGCACGCTGGAGGAAGTGGTCGGCCAGGACCATCTGGTCGGCCCGCAGGGCACGCTCAGCCGCATGCTGGCCCGCGGCAGCCTCGCCTCGCTCATCCTCTGGGGCCCGCCCGGCGTCGGCAAGACCACCATCGCCCGCCTGCTCGCCGAGCGTGCCGGGCTGCATTTCGTGCAGCTATCCGCCGTGTTCTCCGGCGTCGCCGACCTCAAGCGCGCCTTCGAGCAGGCCGCGCAGCGCCGCGCCGAGGGTCAGGGCACGCTGTTGTTCATCGACGAGATCCACCGTTTCAACCGTGCCCAGCAGGACGGCTTCCTCCCGGTGGTCGAGAACGGCACCGTCACCCTGGTCGGCGCCACGACGGAAAATCCATCTTTTGCTCTCATCGGCGCCCTGCTGTCGCGCTGCCAGGTGCTGGTCCTTCGGCGTCTCGACGATGACGCGCTCGACAAACTCATCGACCGCGCCGAGGCCGACGCCGGCCGCGCCGTTCCGCTGACCCCCGAGGCCAGGGGTGTGCTGCGCGCCATGGCCGACGGCGACGGCCGCTACGTGCTCAACATGGCCGAGCAGTTGTTCGCCCTGCCGCCGGACGGCGCCCCGCTCGACGCCGCCGGCCTGTCCGAACTGCTGGCCCGCCGCGCCGCGCTCTACGACAAGGACCGCGAGGAGCACTACAACCTCATCTCCGCCCTGCATAAGTCGCTGCGCGGCTCGGACCCCGATGCCGCGCTCTACTGGTACGCGCGCATGCTCACCGGCGGCGAGGACCCCCGCTACATCGCCCGCCGCCTGGTCCGCTTCGCCGTCGAGGATATCGGGCTGGCCGATCCGAACGCCCTGCCGCAGGCGCTGGCGGCCTGGGAGGCCTATGAGCGCCTGGGCAGCCCGGAAGGCGAGCTGGCGATCGCACAGGCCGTGCTCTACCTCGGCACCGCCCCCAAATCGAACGCCGCCTACACCGCGCTCGGCGAGGCCCAGCGCGCGGCCCGTGCCACCGGCAGCCTGATGCCGCCGGCGCATATCCTGA
>CAIMEK010000704.1 GCA_903839965.1 uncultured Acetobacteraceae bacterium
CAATGTGCTGCTCGACCGCCTGCTCGGCCTGCAGATCGAGTACCGCGCGGCCGACACCAACATGCAGGCAGCCATCGAGGAGGTCGGCGGGCGGCTGGCCGCCGAGGGTGCCAAGCCCTACCTGATTCCCGGCGGCGGCTCCAACCCCACCGGCGCGCTCGGCTACGCCCAGGTGGCGCTGGAACTGCTGGCCCAGGCCAACGAGCTCGGCCTGCGCATCGACCGCGTGGTGCACGCCACCGGCAGCGCCGGCACGCAGGCCGGCCTGGTGGCCGGCTTCGAGGCGCTGAACGCGGGCATCCGCGTGCTCGGCATCGGCGTGCGCAACCCGCGCGACAAGCAGGAGGCCAGCGTGCACGCCCTGGCCGAGGCGACCGCGGCGAAGCTCGGCGTCAAGGGCGGCATTCCCCGCGCCGCGGTCGAGGCGAACTGCGACTACGTCGGCGCGGGCTACGGCATTCCCACCGACGGCATGGCCGAGGCGGTGATGCTGCTGGCGCGCACCGAGGGCGTGTTCCTCGACCCGGTCTATTCGGGCAAGGCGATGGCGGGGCTGATCGACCTGATCCGCCGCGGCGCCTTCGGCAAGGACGAGAACGTCGTGTTCGTGCACACCGGCGGCCAGGTCGGCCTGTTCGCCTACAAGGATTTCCTCACCCGGGCGGCTGCCTGACCGGGGCCGCGCGCAGGAGGTGTTCCGCCGAGGTCCGGGCTGACCGGCGCAACGCGTGGTTGCGACCGGCCCGACCCAGGGCCCAGAATGGCCGGCATGGCGCAAAAGAACGAGCGGCGGACAGTGCTGCGGCGGACCTACCTGCGCCTGATCCAGCGCGTCCGCCGTTCGCCGCAGGCGCCCGAGCCGCCGGCCGACCCCGGCGCGGGCACGCTCAAGATCATCAGTTGGAACCTGTTGCGGCTGACCGGCGCGACGCTGGAAGACGTCGCCCGGCTGGTGCGCCAGCACCATCCCGATATCCTGCTCATGCAGGAAGCCACCGGCGCCTTCGACCTGCTGGCCGAGATGGTCGGCGGTTCCTACTGGCGCACCCTGCAGCCCGGGCGCATCCACGGGCTCGCGGTATGGAGCGCGCAGCCGCTGGCGCACCCGCCGGTGGTGCTGCCGCTGCCGGCGGGATCGATGTTCGAGCGGGTCTGCCAGATCATCGACCTGGGCGGCATCGGCATCGCCAATGTGCATCTGTCGCACGGGCAGGTGCTGAACCGCCGCCAGCTCCGGCGGATCGCCCGCGTGCTACCGCCGCGCGCGGCGGTGCTGGGCGACTACAACCTGGTCGGTCCGGCGTTGCTGCCCGGCTTCGCCGATGTCGGCCCGCGGCATCCGACGCATGTGATGGGCGAAATCGTGCCGTTGCGCATCGACCGTTGCCTGGTGCGCGGCCTCACCTGCCTGCACGCCGCGGTGCTGCCGCGGCGCAGTTCCGATCACCGCCCGATCATCGTCACGCTGAAATCCGCCCCGGTGCTTGTTCTCCGGCGGGCCGCCTAGGGGTCGGTATCCGCCGCCTGCTGCGCAGAAAGCAACGGCTGCCGTTGCCCCCCAGCGGCCCTTCCGAGACGCGACGCGCCGTCCGGCCGGGGTGACGTGGTAAGAAAATTTATGCGTGAGGGTCAGACTTCCCCGGCGACGGCCGGTCCCCGGAAAAAGCCGCAGAAGGCGGGAGCACCGGCGCAGCGGCGCCGCTGGCCCGGCGTCGCGGTCATCGCGCTGGTTGTCCTCGTCGTCATCCTCGCGCTGATCGCCGCCGTGGCGCCGGAGCTGCTCCCGGCCAGCCCCAGGATCGATGCGGATGCCCGCCAGCTCGCGGCTGCCGTCATCTTCGCAACAAGTTATCTGGCGCTGGCCGTTGGCAAAATACCGGGACTCAGCATCGACCGTGCCGGCGTGGCGTTGGTGGGTGCAGGCCTGATGGTGGCCTCCGGTGCGCTGTCGCTGGAAGATGCCTACAAGGCCATCGACCTCGATACGATTACCTTGCTGCTCGGCATGATGATCGTTGTGGCCAGCCTGCGCCTGTCCGGCTTCTTTGCGATCGCCACGACATGGGTCGTCGAGCACGCGAAAAGACCGGTGATCCTGCTGGTTGCGGTAACCGCCACGTCCGGCATCTTCTCGGCCTTCCTGGTCAATGATGCCATCTGCCTGGTGCTTGCCCCGCTGGTCCTGGAACTGACCCTGCGAATGGGCCGCAAGCCGGTTCCCTACCTCCTGGCGGTTGCGATGGCTTCCAACGTGGGATCGACGGCCACGATCACCGGCAACCCGCAGAACATCATGATCGGCAGCCTGTCGCAGATACCCTACACGACGTTTGCCCTGGCGCTCGGGCCGATCGCGTTGGTTGGACTGGTCATCACGGTCGGATTGGTAGGTCTGTTCCACCGCGAAGAATTCGTTGGCAGCGGCCCGATGACGGCAGTGAAAGTGAACATCCGTGTCAACCGCGTGCTCGTTGCGCGCGCGCTGGTGGCAACCGCATTGATGGTCGCACTGTTCTTCGTGGGACAGCCGCCGGCCAAGGTGGCCATTATCGTCGGGGGTCTTCTGTTGCTGACGCGGCGCGTCAAGAGCGAGCGGGTCTATGCCGAGATCGATTGGTCGCTGCTGCTGATGTTCGCCGGATTGTTCATCATTGTCGCCGGCGCGCAGCGCGCCCTGCTGACACCCGATCTGATTGCTCGCGTCGGTCATCTGCACCTCGATCACATCCCCGTCTTGAGCGCGCTGACGGCCGTGCTTTCGAACCTGGTCAGCAATGTGCCCGCGGTGCTGATGATGAAGCCCTTCGTGCAATCCTTGCCGGATCACGCCGCCGCGTGGTTGACCATCGCGATGGCGTCCACCCTGGCGGGCAATTTCACCATTCTCGGGTCCATCGCCAACCTGATCGTGGTGCAGAAGGCAGCCACCCGCGGGGTCAATATCAGCTTCTGGGACTACTTCCGGGTCGGCGCGCCGTTGACCATCATCACGCTCGTGATTGGCACGCTTTGGATGGGGCCATGACGTCAGTCACGCAGCCGGCGCGTTTCCAGCCGCGCTCGCTTGACGCCATCAATTTCCTCCTCGCCGATGTGCGCGGGGCGCTCGGGCCCTACCTGAACGTCTTCCTGGTCACCCAGCAGCACTGGAGCCAATCCGAGGTCGGCCTGGTGACGACCCTCGGCGGTCTGCTCGGCCTTGCGGTGCAGACACCGATCGGCGCGGCGATCGACGAGACCCGCGCCAAGCGGGGTGCGATCATCCTGGCGCTTGCGGTTCTGGCCCTCGGTGCCGTCGTCATCTTCGCCATGCCGACCTTCTGGCCGGTGGCAATTGCCAACAGCCTGATGGCGGTTGTCGGCGATGTGTTCGGCCCCGCGGTCGCGGCCCTGACCCTGGGCCTGTATGCGCGCAGGCAGCTTGCCCGGCGCCTGGGGCGGAACTCGGCCTTCGACCATGCGGGCAACGTTGCCATTGCCGTCGTCGCCGGCGCGGTGGGCTATGTCTTTTCGCAGCGCGCCGTGTTTCTTCTCGTGCCTGCCTTCGGCGTGCTCGCTGGCCTGGCGGTGCTCTCCATCCCGGCTGCCAGCATCGACCACGACAGGGCACGGGACCTGTGCGAGGACCCGGCCGCTTCCCCCGCCGGTGCCGCCGGCTACGGCATCCTGTTCAGGTCCCGCCCGCTGGTCGTCTTCGGTTTGTGCGTCATGCTGTTCCATCTCGCCAATGCGGCGCTGCTTCCCCTCGTGGGACAGAAGCTGGCAGCCGCCTATCCCAACGAAGCGACGGCCATGATGTCGGCGTGCATTGTCGCGGCGCAGGCGGTGATGCTGCCGATCGCGGTGCTGGTCGGGCGCACCGCCGACACCTGGGGACGCAAGCCGCTGTTTCTCGCCGGCTTCGCCATCCTGCCGATCCGCGCGGTGCTCTACACCTTCTCCGACAACAGCCTCTGGCTGATCGGCGTCCAGTTGCTCGATGGCATCGGCGCCGGCATCTTCGGCGCCCTTACGCCGTTGGTGATCGCCGACATCATGCACGGCACCGGCCGCTACAACCTGGCACAGGGCGCGATCGCCACGGTCCAGGGGATCGGTGCCTCGCTGAGCGGTCTGGCTGCCGGTGTGATCGTCGATCGCTTCGGCTACAGCGCTGCCTTTCTTGCCGCCGGCGGCGCCGCGCTCATGGCCCTGGTCATCTTCGCGCTGAGGATGCCAGAAACTGCCGAACGGGAGACCGCCACCACATAGACCCCCCCGCCTCGGCCGCCCAGTCCCTGGCCGCCATCCGGGGCTGGAACGACAGCTCCGTCCCCTGCGGTCATCTGCACCCACGGCCACATCGACCCCACCAGCGGCATCGCGGCCATCGACGAAGAGGCCGATGCGCGCGGCGTCGCCGGGCCGTGCACGGCTGCAACGGCATCGTGCAGGGCCTACGTCTGCCCCGTCGGTCAACGGCCGCCGACCGAGATCTCCGACGACACCTCCTGCAGGCTGATCGGCCAGGCCATTTTCGCCGCCACCAGCGCGACGCGAAGGCGCGATCGGGCCGCTGGTAGCGCGCGCGGGCGACGCGGAAGTCCGCGCGCCGGGTTGGTGGGGCGGCCGCGCGCAAAACAAAAAAGTCATACCGGCGGCCACCCCAGCCATATTCTCTTGCCCCGGCGCCGATTTTGTGCTAGGAATGTTTTCGTGAGCGCAGTCCTCCTCCCGGCCCCGGTCCAAGCCTTCGCCCCCGAATTCGCGGGTCGGTTCGGCCACATCCTCGTCTTGCTCGCCAGGCTCGTCGCCGCCTCTTGCCTGCGCAAGCCGCATCTTGCCCTTCTCATCGCCCCGCTCTGGACCCACCTCAACCGCGCCGCCCGCCGCTTCGAGCGCCTGATGGCCCACGTCGCCGCCGGCCGTCTGCCGAAGCCCCGCGCGCGCACTTCGGCGTCGCCCGACGCGCCGCCTGCGGCGTCG
>CAIMEK010000705.1 GCA_903839965.1 uncultured Acetobacteraceae bacterium
CATCGTCGACCATTGCTGCGACGCCTGGAACAGGCTGACCGACCAGCCATGGCGCATCATGTCCATCGGACTGCGCAACTGGGCACATGGGTTCTGATCATCGGGCGCTGGTATAAGGCTCGGCATCGAGCGGGCACGTAACGAGCTGATCCGCAAGCACGGCCTTAGGCTCCCCCTCGCCCGCCCACCAGTCAATCAGTACACCGAGCGTTTCCTCCGGCT
The DNA here is from genome assembly GCA_903839965.1 of uncultured Acetobacteraceae bacterium. GTDB lineage: Bacteria > Pseudomonadota > Alphaproteobacteria > Acetobacterales > Acetobacteraceae > Rhodovastum. The sequence continues at coordinate 223 of CAIMEK010000705.1, forward strand.
TCGTTTGTAGCGCCCGATAGCAGTCCATCAGCTCGGACGGCCTCGCAATCGTCGTCAGAAGTGGTCGAACGACCAACTCACCACTGTTGATCCGGTGCAACATCTCAATGGTCAACGCTCTCTGATTCGGCAGGCCGTCGGTCGCACGCGGAACGATGGACTGATGCGCGCCAACCAGCGATACGCCCTTGTGATGGATGTCCGCGTACACGTCAATTTCGACCTTTCCACGCGGCGACCCGAGCAGGACGACCTTGCCTCGCACCCGCACGAGCGCGAGACACTGCGGGATGAGCTGGGGAACTCCGGTCGCTTCCACGCATATGTCCACCGTGTCGCGCCCAGCTGCGGCGGCCACGCGCTGTGCCAGATCGTGAGGTCCCACTTCGAGAGCCTCGAGTCCGCAGTTCCGGCCCAGTGCGCAACGGGCGGCCAAGATATCGGCAGCAAACACACGGGCGCCAGAGATCCGATAGATCTGCGCGGCTAGGTTGCCAACCAGTCCCAGCCCGGCGATAGCGACCGTCACGCCGTGGCCACCCGCTGCCACGACCGTCGCAGTCGCGGCAATCTGCGCCAAGCGCGCAAACGGCGCGAGCTGCGTATTCATCCCGGCCGGCAGCTTGACCACCCCACTCATGGCAGCATCGACCGTGGCAATCCGCTCATGCTGTCCCTGGAAGAAGACGAGGTCACCCGGCGCCATACCGTCGATGCCGGTTCCCACGTCCAACACATCGCCCACCGCGGCATATCCGGCGAGGAATGGGTACTTGGCAAACCTGTTTTTAGGGTCGGGAATGCCGACATGCACGCCGGTGAACATGGCGATCTCGGTGCCGGGGCTGATGAGGCTGTACCGGGTCCGAATCCGCACACCGCCTGGCGGCAGCGGCTCGTCGGCCGGGAGCGACACAATTTCTACACGGTTCGGACCGGTAATAACGCAGCGCTGGTTCAGCATGGTGCGGTCAGCCCGTCACTCGACGAGGAGATGGCTTGCAGCAACGCGGCTGGGACATCCACCAGATGAACATACGAGACCTCCTCCCTCTTGAAGCACTGTCGGTCCGGCTCCCGACTACCGGGTTGGTGGCGGCACGGCGGCGACGCCGCGCGGTTCGCGCCGGCGAAACAAGCCAAAAGGGGCTGGCAGCCGTTCCAGAATCTCTCGTACCGACCCCGTACCGGAAATCTCTCTCGGTGGTTACAGCGTCCGGCCTGCAAACCGCTCTTGGATTCCATCGAGTGCGATATCCGGGGTCGGCTTCCGACTGCACCACCAATACGACCCGCAGGACGGTTGCGCGAATTCAGGACGACGGACCAACGCCTGCGCCAATCTGCGTCCCAGGTCATCGCCGAGGCCGCAACCAATCGTGAAAGGGGTTGCAATGGCTCTACTCCAATTCCGACACGACCTGCTCGGATGCCGCCGTCTACCGACCGGAGATATGCTACATACGGTCTCGGACCCTTGACAAGCGGGCGACATATGGTACTTTCGAATGTACATCAAAAGCTCGCATTCCGAGCTTCGGAGGCATCACTCGATGCTGCGTACGGGTGCACTGGGCGCGTTGTGACAGGAGTCTGCTATACGCGAAGGCGAAGTTCCGGATAGAAGGAGCGGGCGGCGGGGCCTCGGCCACATCTACCGGCAGGCGGGACTGGAATGCGGGTGCCTGGTCCGGATCCTGCCAACGGCCAAGGACAAGGGTGAGTGAGATCAAGCGGCAGCTTCGATAGACACTGAGACCCGTCGGCTCCGTCGACATTATACGTCGTTTCATCCGAGCGTACCAATTGAAGGCACGCTCACCAGGAGAAGACAAGACAAATGCTCACTCCCAAGGGTATCATCACCGCCATCTGCACGCCGATGATGGAAGACGAAACCCTCAACGAGCCGCAGTTGCGAGTCCAGATCAATCGGCAAATTGCGGCTGGTGTCCATGGCATCTTCTGCTTGGGAACGAACGGCGAATTCTACGCGCTCACGGCCGAGGAGAAGCTGAGAGTCATCGAAGTCACGGTCGACGAGGTGAAGGGGAAGGTACCTGTCTACGCCGGTACTGGGTGCGTCACCACGCGAGAGACCATCAGCCTGTCGCAAAAGGCTCAGAGACTCGGGGCGGACGCGCTTTCCGTTGTGTCGCCGTATTATGCCGCCGTATCGCAGGATGACCTCTACGAACATTACCTAAAGGTCGCAGAAAACGTGGATCTGCCGATCATCCTGTACAATATTCCACCCAGGACCGGGAACAGCATCGGCGCTGCCACCGTTAAGAAGCTTGCAGAACGCAAGAACATCGTCGGGGTCAAGGACAGTAGCGGTAACTTCGACAATACCCTGAGATACATCTCTGACACCGACAAGCGGCTGGGGGTTCTCGCAGGCAATGACTCGTTGATTCTGTGGACACTGCTTGCTGGGGGAACCGGAGCGGTCGCGGGAACGGCCAACGTGTTTCCAGAACTTGCCGTAGAAATCTACAATCTTTGGCAGACTGGCCGGATCAAGGAGGCCAGCGAGGTGCAGACAAGGGTCAGGCCATTGCGTGACGTGATGGCTCTCGCCAATCCAAACTCGGTCATAAAACGGGCGATGAATCTGCTGGGCTATCCCGTGGGTCCGGCCCGCAGTCCTGTGGGGCGGATCGATGCGAGAATCGACAAGGAACTGATGGGGCTATTTGAATTCTATAAGGAGCTCCTTCCTGCAAACGTAAAGCTGGCTGGCCCGACGTGAGACATGGCGATGACCGGACGCCACCTTCCGGCCCGGCATTCGTGCGATCCCGGTGCCGTGCCTGGATCGGCGCCGCGTGGCGGCGAGAGAAGACGGCCGGTCATGCCACACGCTACACCGGTGCAGCCTGAAGGTGGAATCGCCGCTGACAGGCCGGCGACAAAGAGGGCGGGACGATACTCGTTTGTGTTAACCTTAGAGGGATGAAGAGCATGGCACTCCCGTTGGACGGTATTCG
>CAIMEK010000706.1 GCA_903839965.1 uncultured Acetobacteraceae bacterium
GGATTTCCCGACACGTCCCAGGACGGATGGCTGGCCCCGATGGGCCGAACTCCGGCCCAACTTTCCATATCCCAAGCCTGCGGCTGCTGAATTTGGAAACCTGTTGGACGCGCAGAAAATGCTGGCTCGCGGGATGCTTGGCCAATCGGCCCGTCGTAGATTCGCGCTTATGGGGCGAAGCCCCTGGCCTGCCTTCCTCCTATGGCCCAGCCCGGTGCGTGCCGGGGAGGGTGTCGGCGGTGGTCCAGCCTGGTTCGATGCTGATCACCGCTGTTTCGCACAGGTCGACGCCGCGGCGTTCCTCGGCGGCGCGGTTTTCGAACACCACCCTCAGGTCGACGACGCAATCGCCGCGCCAGGTCAGTTTGCGGGGATCGGCCACCGAGATGCTGCTGGTGCCGAGGCGGTCGTCGCCCCATTGGCTGGCCTCGGCGGGGGAAATGTAGACCTGTTGAATCGGCCGCGCGGAGTGGTTGATCAGCGTCAGGTCGTGTTCGACGCCCGTTTCCGGCGGTGCGGTGGCGGTGCTGGCGTTGAAGGAAAGCTGGTGGAGGCGGCACAGGTTCATGCCGCGGATTTCCTCGCGGGTGGCGTCTTCGTAGACGACCTTGGCGTCGAACACGCACTCGCGGGTACGGCCCAGGCGCACGCGCAGCGAGTTGCCGGCCTCGAGCGTGCGGTCGCCCAGGCGGTCCTCGCCCCATTGGTCGGTGGTGGCGGGGGATATGTAGAGTTCGTTGATCGAGTGCGGGCTGCGGTTGAACACGGTGACGTCGCGTTCGGCGAGCGGTGCGGCGCGCAGCGGCAGCGCCAGCAGCGCCGCGACGACCAGCGTGCCGAGCCCGGCCAGCGCCGGCCGCCGTTCCGTCGATCCCGCGCCGCTGGCCCCGCGCATGTGCGATCCCGAACTTCTGCCGTGCACGCTTTGAACCGGGCGCGCGGCACCGGCAAGCCGAACGAGACCGAGTGTGGCAGATTAGCCAGCCCGTGTGGTACGTAATCCGCAGCGCGTTCGCCTGACCTCTATTCCAGCCATTTCCGGGTCAGTCCGGCGTACTCGCCGGTTTCGACGGAAATGTGCAGCCACTGGTCGATCCATGCTTTCAGCACGGCATCGCGCGGCAGCAGGTAGGCGAGTTCGCCGAAATCGAACGGCCGGTCCGGGTGGATGGCGCACAGTTCGTGATGCAGTTTCTGTTGCAGCCGCGTTTCCACCGAGTCGGTGATCATGACGTCGCCGCGGCCGGCGACCAGTTCGTCGAATATGGCGGCGTTGTTCGGGAACATCGTGATGTCCGCCGCCTTGAGGTTGGCGCGGTCGAAGCGTTCGTTGGTGCCGCCGGGGTTGGCGAGCACCTTCACGCCGGGCCGGTCGATGTCGGCCAGGGAGGCGAAACGGTCCTTGTCGGTGCAGCGGGCGATCGCCGCCTTGCCGGCGCGCATGACCGGCACCGAGAAGAAGGCCGTCTTCTGCCGTTCCAGGGTCACCGAGATGCCGCCCATGGCCAGGTCGAACTTGTCGGCCGCCAGGTCGCCCAGCAGCCCGCCCCAGGTGGTCTGCACCAGCTCGACCTTGGCGCCGAGCGCGCGGCCGAGGCTGTTGGCCATGTCGACGTCCAGCCCCTCGAACTGGCCGGTTGCCTTGTCCAGCGCCGAGAACGGCCGGTAGTCGCCGGTCAGGCCGATGCGCACGGTGCCGCGCGCCAGGATGGCGTCGAGCTTGGTTCCCTGCGCGAACGCGGACGGGGCAGCCGTCAGCAGCAGCAGCAGCGCCAGCAGAACTGGCCGAAATAAGGTTCGCATGGGGGGCTCCTGGTTGCGTGGCCGACTTCGAGCCGGGGACGGGCTTGCCGCAACCGGCGGATCTGCCGGATATTAAGAACATGAGCGACACCAGCGACAAGACCGAACCGAAGCCGGAACCGGCCAAACCGCCGTCCAAGCCGGAGTTGCCGAAGGAAATCGGCGGCGCGCCGGGCCCCGAGCCGACCCGTTACGGCGACTGGCAGCACAAGGGCCGCGTTACGGATTTTTAGAGCGCCATCGCTTCTGATAGGCGAAGCGATAACGCTCTAAATCTTCGTTTGAGAGTGTGATTCACGCTTTCCGACGTGGCCGCCTCAAGCGATCACACTCTAGGCCCGGCGCGCCAGCGCGGCGGTCACCGTGTTTTCCAGCAGGCAGGCGATGGTCATCGGTCCCACCCCGCCCGGCACCGGGGTGATGGCGGCGGCATGGGTGGCGCATTCGGCGGTGGCGCAGTCGCCGACCAGGCGGCCGTCGGGCAGCCGGTTGATCCCCACATCGATCACGATGGCATCGTTCGCCACCCAGTCGCCGCGCACCATTTCCGCCCGCCCCACCGCCGCCACCAGGATTTCGGCACGGCGGCACTCGGCGGCGAGGTCGCGGGTGCGCGAGTGGGCGACGGTGACGGTGGCGTCGGCATTGGTCAGCAGGGCGGCCATCGGCTTGCCGACCAGGGCGGAGCGGCCGAGCACCAGCGCGCGGGCGCCGCGGATGGAAGCGCCGGCATGCGCCAGCAGGCGCATCACCCCGACCGGCGTGCAGGGCACCAGGCCGGGCCGTCCGTCGTGCAGGCGGCCGGAATTGATCGGGTGCAGGCCATCGACATCCTTGGCCGGGTCGATCGCCTCGATCACCGCGCGCGCACGGATCTGCGGCGGCAGCGGCATCTGCACCAGGATGCCGTCCACCGTCGGGTCGGCGTTCAACCCGGCCACGATGGCGAGCAGCGCGGCCTCGGTGGTGTCGGCGGGCAGGCGGAGGGTGCGGGCGGCGATGCCGGCGGCGGCGGCGGCGCGGTCCTTGTTGCGTACATAAATGGCGCTGGCCGGGTCATCGCCCACCAGCACCACCGTGAGGCCGGGGGTGAAGGCGAGCGCGGCGACGCGGGCCGCGACTTCGGCGCGCACGGCAGCCGCCACTTGCTTGCCGTCGATCAGGTCGGCACTCATAGCGCCTCCAGTCTGGGGGCCAGCACAATTGGGTCGCCGGCCACGTGCAATGTCTTGTCCCGGCTGGTCTGGCCGCTCAGCACGCCGACCGCCGAAGCCGGCAGGTCGAGCGCCCGGGCCAGCGTGGCGCAGGCGGCCAGGTTGGCCCGTCCGCCCTCGGCGGCTGCGGCGACGCCGATGCGCAGGCGCTCGCCTTCGACCGCCGGGGCCCGGCCCTGGATGCCGGGGCGGCGCGATTTCGGTTGCACCTTCACCGCGACCGCCACGCCGCCGGAAGTGGGGCGCCAGAACGCGCCGCCGGGCGGCATGTCACCAGTGGCCGAGAACGATGCCGTCCCGCACCGCCTCGAGCACCGGGAAGGCCACCAGCTCGATCAGAGCGATGGCCACCAGCGGGCTGATGTCGATGCTGCCGAAGATGGGGATGAACCGGCGGAGCGGCCGCAGCGCGGGTTCGGTGACCCGGTAGAGGAAATCGCCGATCGACCAGACCAGCCGGTTGCGGGTGTCCAGCACGCTGAAGCTCACCAGCATGCTGAAGACAGCCGCCAGGATGATCGCCCAGACGTACAGGCGCAGGAACAGGAAGGCCAGATTGAACAGGGCGTTGATGATCGTCATCAGCAGGATCATAGGCCCCTCCGTGGGACCGGCAACGTAGCGGCGGGCGAATCGCTCCGCAACCGGGTCATATCAGGCCACCAGCGCGGCGCGTTCGCTGCTGGCGCGCGCCCAGGCGAGCGCCGCGTCCTCGTCGAACAGCTCGGTGAGCTTCTTCATCATCGTGCCGCCAAGTTCCTCGGCGTCCACGATGGTCACGGCGCGGCGGTAGTAGCGGGTCACGTCGTGGCCGATGCCGATGGCGATCAGTTCCACCGCGTCGCGGGTCTCGATGTCGCGGATCATCTCGCGCAGGTGCTTTTCCAGGTAATTCCCCGGATTCACCGACAGGGTGGAATCGTCCACCGGGGCGCCGTCGCTGATCACCATGAGGATGCGCCGGTGCTCGGTGCGCACCAGCAGGCGGCGATACGCCCACAGCAGCGCCTCGCCGTCGATGTTCTCCTTCAGCAGCCCTTCGCGCAGCATCAGGCCGAGATTCTTGCGCGCGCGCCGCCACGGGGCGTCGGCCGACTTGTAGACGATGTGGCGCAGGTCGTTCAGCCGCCCCGGGTTGCGCGGCTTGGCTTCCGCCACCCAGCGCTCGCGGCTCTGCCCGCCCTTCCAGGCCCGGGTGGTGAAGCCGAGCACTTCGACCTTCACCGCGCAGCGCTCCAGCGTGCGCGCCAGGATGTCGCCGCACATGGCGGCCACCGTAATCGGCCGGCCGCGCATGGAGCCGGAATTGTCGATCAGCAGCGTCACCACGGTGTCGCGGAAGTCGGTGTCGCGTTCGCGCTTGTAGGAGAGCGCCTGCAGCGGATTGACCACCACGCGGGCGAGCCGGCCGGCGTCCAGCAGGCCCTCCTCCAGGTCGAAATCCCAGGCCCGGGTCTGCTGGGCCAGCAGGCGCCGCTGCAACCGGTTGGCCAGCTTGGCCACCATCCCTTGCAGATGCTGCAACTGCTGGTCGAGTTGCTGGCGCAGCCGGGTGAGTTCCTCCGGATCGCACAGGTCCTCGGCCCGGATCTCCTCGTCGAACTGGCGGGTGAAGGCGCGATAGCTGGCGTCGTTGTCCGCCAGCGGCTTATCGCGGCGGGGGTGCGGGCCGCCCGGGCGATCCTCGCCCTCGGCGGCGGTGGCATCGTCTTCGCCCTCTTCGCCGGACTCGTCATCGGCGGCGTCGCCCTCGACCTGTTCGGGCTGGGCGCCGAGGGTGCTGTCGGCGTCGGACTCGCTCTGGCCTTCGCTTTGCTGCTGGTCGTCCTGCTCGCCGGGCTGCTTGCCCGTGTCGTCGCCGTCCGCGTTGTCCTCGGTGTCGGCATCCACTTCCGCCTCGGCGAGGTCCATGGCGGCCAGCAGCCTGCGCGCGGCGCGGGTAAAGGCGGTCTGGTTCTCCTTGGCGGCGGCCATTTCGGTCAGCGCGCGCTCGGCCGGGGCGCCGAGCGTGGAGCGCCACAGATCCAGCACGCGCCGGGCGGCGGCCGGGCTGGGCTCGCCCGACATGCGCTCGCGCGCCAGCAGGGAGAGCGCCGCCGCCACCGGCAACTGATCCTTGCGGACCATGCGGTCGTAGCCTTCGGTCTCGCACTCCTCGGCCAGCCGGGCGCGCAGGTTGGCGGCGACGCCGTCCATGAACTTGCCGCCGATCACCTCGACGCGGGCCTGCTCCAACTGGTCATAGGCGTCGCGGGCCTCGCGGCGGGCGGGCATGCGGGCGGCGTGCACGGCATCGTCGTGGTGGCGCAGGTGCAGCGCCAGGCTGTCGGCCGCGCCGCGCAGGCGCGCCATCTCCGGCGCCGGCAGGGCGCGGGTGGGCAACGGCAGCCGGGCGCGCTTGCCGGCCAGGCCGGACGGCCCGGGCTGGAAGGCGACCTGCACCTCGTTGCTTTCCGCCAGCGCCCGCAGCGCGGCCGCGGTGGCACGCTTGAAGTCGTCGGCGCGGGTGCTGTCCTTGCTGGCGCCGCTGCCGCTCATTTGCCGACCGTCCTCCCCCTCAGTTCCGCTGCCGCGACGCCATGTGCCGCTGCGAGGATAGGATCACCGCCGCGGCGAGCGCGAGCTTTGCCGCCTCGCCCGGCAGGAACGCCAGCAGGCCGGCCGCCAGGGTCGCCGGCGCATCGTGCAGGTAGGCGGCCTGCAACCAGGCGAGCCCGGGCAGGTAGATCAGCGCCTCGCCCACCAGCAGCGCCGCCAGCAGCGGCAGCGCCCGGCGGGTCAAGCCGCGATCGGCGGCAAGGCCAACCGCTGCGGCGGCAAACAGGAAGCCCGGCAGATAGCCGGCGGTCGGGCCGAGCGAGAGCAGGAGGGAGCCGCCCGCAAGCACCGGCAGCCCGAGCGCCGCCTCGGCCAGGTAGGCGCCCACGGCGGCGGTCCCGAGGCGGGCGCCGCAGGTGGCGCCGATCAGCAGCACCGCGAAGGTCTGCATCGTCATGGGCACCGGCCACATCGGCAGCTTCACCCAGGCCGAGGCCACCAGCAGCAGGTTCGCGCCCGCCACCAGCCCGATGGTGCCGGACAGGCTGCGGCGGGGCCACAGCAGCGCGGCCAGGGTGTTTTCCGGGTTCGTTCGCATCTGCCTCACCAATTCCTGTTGCGTCATTCCCGGCTTCCGGCGACCCCGGCCAGGGCGCCGCCCGCGCACCGGCGGTCTGCTGCGATCAGGCGCTGCGGCGGATCAGGCTGCCGGTGGGCAGCTCTTCGTTGAAACACCGCTGGTAGTATTCCGCCACCGTGCTGCGTTCCGCCTCGTCGCATTTGTTCAGGAACGTCATGCGGAAGGCGAAGCCGATCTCGCCGAAGATCCGCGTGTTCTCGGCCCAGGTGATCACGGTGCGCGGCGACATGACGGTGGAAATGTCGCCGTTGATGAAGCCGGCGCGCGTCAGTTCGGCCAGCGCCACCATGCTCTCGATGCGCTTCTTCTCGGCCTTGTTGGTCGGCTCGAAGCCCAGTTTCGCCATCACGATCTCGGTTTCCTGGGCGTGCGGCAGGTAGTTGAGCGTGGCGACGATGTTCCAGCGGTCCATCTGGCCCTGGTTGATCTGCTGGGTGCCGTGATA
>CAIMEK010000707.1 GCA_903839965.1 uncultured Acetobacteraceae bacterium
TCGGCGGGGGGCGGCGCGGCGACGCGGCGGCGCACGGCGGCGGCCAGAGGGTGTTCGCTGTTGGCCTGCAGGGCGGCGGCAAGGCGCAGCACCGCGTCCGTGGCGAGGCCGGCGGCGGGGATGGTTTCGACCAGGTCGGGGCGACCTTCGGTGAGCGTGCCGGTTTTGTCGAAGACGACGAGGGTGACGGCGTGGGCGCTCTCCAGGGCCGCGGCGTCGCGGATCAGGATGCCGCGGCGCGCCGCCGCGCCGGTGCCGGCCATGATGGCGGCGGGGGTGGCCAAGCCGAGTGCGCAGGGGCAGGCGATGACGAGCACGGAGACCGCGTTCAGCAGCGCGGCGGAGCCAGTTGCGCCGGCGATTGACCACGCCAGCAGGGTGGCCAGGGCCAGCGCCAGCACGACCGGAACGAAGACGGCGCTGACCCGGTCCACCTGGCGCTGGATCGGCGGTTTGGAGGCCTGGGCGCCCTCGACGAGGCGGACGATGCGGGCGAGCACGGTTTCGGCACCGACCGAGGTGGTGCGGATCGACAGCACGCCGTCGCGCAGGATGGAGCCGCCGGCGACGGAGGCGCCGGGTGGTTTTTCCACCGGCAGGCTTTCGCCGGTGAGCATGGATTCATCCACGGCGCCGCCGCCGTCGAGCACGGCGCCGTCGATGGGGATGCGCTCGCCGGGGCGGACCACCACGATGTCGCCGACCGCGATCTGGGCGATCGGCACGGTTTCCTCGGTGGCGCCGCGGCGGCGGCGGGCAGTGTCGGGGCGCAGGCCGGCGAGCGCGCGCAGGGCTGCGGCGGTCTGGCCCCGGGCGCGGGTTTCCAGCCATTTGCCGAGCAGGATGAAGGCGATCAGCACGGCGGAGGATTCGTAGTAGAGCGCCGGTTCGGTGCCGGCGGGGGCGGTCAGCAGGTTCCAGGTGGACAGGCCCCAGGCCGCGGAGGTGCCGAGGGCAACGAGCAAATCCATGTTGCCGGCGCCGGCGCGCACCGCCTTCCATCCGGCCACGTAGAAGCGCGCGCCGAGCCAGGCCTGCACCACGGTGGCGAGCGCCGCCTGCGCCCAGCCCGGCAGCATCCAGGGCAGGCCGAGCAGATGGGCCGCCATGCCGAGCAGCAAGGGGGCCGACAGCGCGATGGCGGCGAGCAGGTGGACCAGTTCGCGGCGCTCGGGAGCGTGGTCGCGTTCGGTGGCGGCGGGGACGGCGGGGCGGGCCTCGAAGCCGGCCTTGTGCACGGCGGCGGCGAGGTCGGCGGCGGCGGCGCTGCCCCGCACGCGGGCGCGGTTGGTGGCGAGATTCACCTCGGCGTCCAGCACGCCGGGCACCCGCTTCAGGGCGCGCTCGACGCGGGCGACGCAGGAGGCGCAGGTCATGCCGGTGATGTCGAGGTCGAGGCTGGGAGGTGGAGCGTCGAGCAGGTCGGTCATGGCGGAATAGATGGGGATGCTGCTCCGGGGAAGGTCAAGGGGTGATGTTCGGGTAGGAAGCGGGAGGATTAATTTCGGTTACGGCGATGTAATCGTCCGGGCGAACCCTATATCGAGAGAGCGACCGGCAAAAAGCCGGTGCCGGCGGTTGGAATTCATCCGTCGCACAAGGATGCCACCCACATGCGAGTTCCTGAATGGACGAAGCCCGCTATTTGGGGCGCGGTCGTCGGCGGCGTCGTGACGGCCATCGTTGGCTTCTCCTATCTGGGCTGGTCGACCTCCGGCACGGCTGAGAAAATGGCGCAGGCCCACGCCGAGACCGCGGTGGTGGCGGCGCTGGTGCCGTTCTGCGCCGCCAAGGCCCAGCAGGATGTCGACCTCACCAAGCTGGCGAAATTCAACACCGAGACCTCGTCGTACACCCGCAGCGACATCGTACGCACCTCGGGCTGGGCGACGCTGCCCGGCATGGCGAACCCGGATTACGCCCTGGCCCAGGCATGCGCGGAAAAGTTGCGGCCCACGGTGCGGAACTGAGCCAATTTTTGGCTGAACTGGAGTGGTTGTGAGCAAGCCCGAATTCGGCCGCAAGATGACCTGCACGACGTGCGCCGTGCGGTTCTACGATCTTACCCGCGTCCCTGCGATCTGCCCGAAATGCGGCATGGAGCAGCCGCGGGCGAAGCCGCGCATGGCGCCGGTTGTGCGTGCGCCGTCGGCGCGCTGGTCCGGCGGCCGAGTGGCACCGACCATCGTGCGGGAGGCCGTCGTCCCCGAACCCACCCCGATCGAAACCGATCCGCTGGACGAGGTGGAAGAGGAGAACGAGGACGATGACGAGGAAATCGAGGTGGCGGCGGACGACGACGACGACACGCCGAAAGTGAAACACGACGACTGAGCCGGGCCGGGCGGCGCGTTCGTTACGCAATGCAACGGCACCGTATCGCTTCCCCTGCCCTCCCGCTAATATGGCAACGTTCAGACGTAGCGTCGGGAGGAACCTGAAGTGAAGATCGGCGTTCCAAAGGAAATCAAGACCCACGAGTATCGGGTGGGCCTGACCCCTGCTGCCGTGCGCGAACTGGTTTCGCGCGGTCATTTTGTGGTGGTTCAGCAGGGCGCCGCCACCGCCATCGGATTCGCCGATGGCGCCTACCGTGCCGCCGGCGCGGCGATCGCGCCGGATGCTGCGGCGGTGTTTGCCGAGGCCGACCTGATCGTCAAGGTGAAGGAGCCGCAGCCCGGCGAAATCGCCATGCTGCGGCCGGGCCAGGTGCTGTTCACCTATCTGCACCTCGCCGCCGACCGCGAGCAGACCGTCGGACTGATGCAATCCGGCTCCACCTGCATCGCCTATGAAACCGTGACCGACGCGCGCGGCACGTTGCCGCTGCTGGCGCCGATGAGCGAAGTGGCCGGTCGGATGAGCGTGCAGGTCGGCGCGCATTGCCTGGAGCGCGAGCAGGGCGGTGCCGGCGTGCTGCTGGGCGGCGTGCCGGGCGTGCCGTCGGGCCGCGTGGTGGTGCTCGGCGGCGGCGTCGCCGGCACCAATGCGGCGCGCATGGCGGTGGGCATCAGCGCCACCGTGACCGTCATCGACAGGTCGCTGGCGCGGTTGCGCGAACTCGAAGTGCATTTCGGCACCCAGATCCACACGCTGTTCTCCACCACCGATGCCATCGAGGCGGCGGTGGTGGAGGCCGACCTGGTGATCGGCGCAGTGCTGGTGCCGGGCGCGGCGGCGCCCAAGCTGGTGACCCGCGAGATGGTGCGACGGATGCGGCCGGGCTCGGTGGTGGTGGACATCGCCATCGACCAGGGCGGCTGCTTCGAAACCAGCCGGCCGACCACGCACGCCCAGCCCACCTATGTCGAGGAAGGCGTGGTGCACTACTGCGTCACCAACATGCCCGGGGCGGTCGCGCGCACCTCGACGCTGGCGCTCGGCAACGCCACGCTGCCGTTCGTGCTGGCGCTGGCGGGCAAGGGATGGCGCGCGGCGGTGCAGGCCGACCGGCATCTGCTGGCCGGGCTCAACGTGCATGCCGGCGAGATCACCCACGCAGCGGTGGCGACGGCATTGTCGTTGCCGTGCCGCGATGCGCAGGAGGGGGTTGCCGCGTAGAGCAATGCCAGCTTGAGCGGAATCGCACTGCGATCCGCGAGTTGGCGGAATTGCTCGCCAAAATATGGCTAGACCGATTTCAGCCTGCCTGAAATCGGTCTAGTACCGGAATGCGGGCGAAGTCGGGCGGCGTTGCACGGCGGCGGGGTCGAGTTGCACCACGCCGGCGCCGACGATGACGACACGGCGGCGATCGGGGCGTATGGGGCGCGCTGGCATGGCCATCCTCCTGGATGGCCGTGAGCGGCACGTCAATCAACGGACCCGATCGCATGACCCACCCTCCCCGCCCGATCGTGATCGAACTACCCCAGGTCAGGGCGAGCCTGGATTTCGGCCGACTGGTGGCAGCGCTGCGGGCGGCGTTCATCGCCGGCGCGGAAGTGCCGCTGCGGCATAACCATGCGTTGCTGCAGCCCGGCGCCGTGCCGGCCACGCTGCTGCTGATGCCGGCCTGGCGGGGCCGTTCGGCGCTGGGCGTGAAGATTGTCACGGTGTTCCCCGAGAATGGACAGCTCGGGCTGAACGCCGTGTTCTCCACCTATCTGCTGTGCGACGGCGCCACTGGGCGGCACCTGGCGCTGATCGATGGCAACGAGATCACCGGTCGGCGCACCGCGGCGGCCTCGGCGCTGGCCGGGGACTACCTGGCGCGGCGCGATGCGACGTCGCTGCTGATCGTCGGCGCCGGCCATATCGCCGCCATGCTGGCGCCGGCCTGGGCGGCGGTGCGCGACATAGGCGAGGTGCGGGTGTGGAATGTGCGGCCGGCGCGCGCGGTGGAACTCGCCGCGGCGCTGCGCGAGCAGCGCTTCGCGGCCGCTGCCGCCGACGACCTGGAGGCGGCGGTGCGGCGGGCCGACATCGTTTCCTGCGCCACGCTCGCCGCCGCGCCGCTGGTGCACGGCGCCTGGCTGCGGCCGGGCACGCATCTCGACCTGATCGGCGGCTACCGCCCCGACATGCGCGAGGTGGACGACGAAGCGGTGCGGCGCGCGCGGGTGTTCATCGACACCGAGGGGGCGCTGGCGGAGGCGGGCGACCTCACCCAGCCGCTGGCGAGCGGGCTGCTGACGCGCGAGGGCATCGGCGGCGACCTGGCCACGCTTTGCCGGGGCGCGACGCCGGGGCGGCGGGACGAGCAGGAAATCACGCTGTTCAAATCGGTCGGCACGGCGCTGGAGGATCTGGCCGCGGCGGTGCTGGTCTGGGAGGATGCGGGGCCGCGTTGAATCCGGACACCGGGAGTTGTGGTTTCGTCGTGCGTGCCCCGGACCCAGATGCCGGGGCGGACATCATGGAGTGCCGACATTGGAATTCAGGGCGCCCTTCGGGCTCACCGTTTGCGGCATCGAGGAACTGGCCGGGCATTGCCGGGGCGGCGCCAGCCACGTGCTGTCCATCCTCGATCCCCACTGGCCGGTGCCGGAGGCGTTCGGCGGCTTCGGGGAACACGCCAAGCTTGAGCTGCGCTTCGACGACGTCATCGAGGAGGTGGCGGGAACGGTACCGCCGACCGGGCAGCACGTGGCGGCGGTGCTCGGCTTCGGGCGGCGGCTGACGGCGGAGGCAAACGGCGAGGCGCACCTGCTGGTGCATTGCCATGCCGGGGTGTCGCGCTCGACCGCCTCGATGGCGCTGATCCTGGCGCAGGCGATGCCGCGGGCCCCGGCGGAGCAGGTGTTCGGGGAGGTGCTGCGCATCCGCCCGCAGGCCTGGCCCAATTTGCGCCTGGTGGAGCTTGGCGATGCCATGCTCGGGCGCGACGGCGAACTGGTGGCGGCGGTGGCCGGGCTTTACCGCCGGCAGCTTGCGGCGCGGCCCGAACTGGCCGCGGGCATGCAACAGGCCGGCCGGGGCCGGGAAGTTGCGGCCGGGCGGACGGCGAACGGCAACTGAGGCGGCGCCGCTCAGCTCATTTGCCGCTCTGGCGGGCGGACCGGCAGGCCTGCTGCTTTTCCAGCATGATGCTGACGATCTGGCGGTCGGTTTGCAGCATGCCCTGGCGGCTCAGCTTGCCGAGATTCGCGATGCTGTCGTCGACCGCCTCCGCGACGATGCCGTCGTCGGCGCTGACCCGGATGCGGCTGTTGGCGAGTAGCGCGGCCTTCACCGCGGCGGCCGCGGCGGTGGAGACCTTCATCGAACAACTGTTCTTGGCGCCGTCGCAGATGATGCCGGCGACATCGCCGATCATGTTTTGTACGCAATAGCCGATCGCCTTGCTGTCGCCGCCGAGCAGCCAGGTGATCGCGGCCCCGGAGCCCATGGCCGCGGTGGAGGCGGCGCAGAGCGCGGAAAGGCTTTCCTGGTGCGACTTGATGTAGATGGCGACGATATGGCTCAGCGTGATGGCACGGATGATCCGCTCGTGGCTGGCCTTGACCATCATCGCCGCGGCGACCACCGGCATGGTGGCCGAAATTCCCTGGTTGCCGCTGCCGGAATTCGCCATCGCCGGCAGCATGGCGCCGCCCATGCGGGCATCAGACGCCGCCGAGGACAGCCGCATGGCGAGCGTCAGCAGGTCGTCCGACAGCACGCCCTGGCGCACCTGCTCCTGCAGCATGCAGCCGAGCTTCAGGCCGTAATCGCCGGTGCGGCCGGATTCCGACAGGGCGGAATTGAGATCCACCGCCGCCTGCATGAATTCGATGTCGGCGAGCGGCACATGGGTGGCGAAGTCGACCAGCCCTTCCAGCGTCATCGCAGGCCTGGCGGTGGCGGCATCGCCGCCGGCCTGCGGCTGGTCGCAGTAGACTTCCTGGCCGTTGCGCTCCTTGAGGATGACGTTGGTGTGCTGGTGACAGATTACCACCCGCGCGGTCGCCTCCCCGGCCTCGGCGAACACCTCGGCGTAGAGCGGGTCGTCCACTTCCTTGACGCTGACGCTGATCGAATCGAGCAGGGCGCGCGCGCGGGGAAGATGATGCGGCGCCACGTTCTTCAGCACTTGCAGCCCGGCATCGGGGTCGCCGGCGACCGCGCCGATGGCGGCGGCGGCGGGCAGACCTACCATGCCGGTGCCGGGAATGCCCACGCCCATGCCGTTCTTGTAGATGTTGGGGCTGACCTCGACGGTAATCCGCTCCGGCAACTCGCCCAGCAATTCGCGGCACTGCGCGCTGGCCAGCGCGACCGCGATGGGTTCGGTGCAGCCCAGGGCAGGAACGACGTCCTGGTGCAGCACGCGGATATAGTCTTGCCAAACCGTGTTCATCGGGACGTCCATTTTGCACTATTGCCGGTATTGTATACGCCGGACCGGGCCGGCGAGGTGTCGACCCTTGGCGGGGCTGTCATCAGGCCTTGTGGGTCTTGCCGCCCAGATAGGCACTTTGCACCCGCTCGTCGGCCGACAGGTCGGCGGCGGTGCCTTGCAGCACGATCCGCCCGCCCTCCATGACGTAGCAGTAGTCGGCGACCTTCAGCGCGGCGCGGGCATTCTGCTCGACCAGCAGGATGGCGGTGCCCTCGGAGCGGATGCGGTCGAGCAGGTCGAAGATGAGCTGCACCACCAGCGGCGCCAGGCCGAGTGAGGGTTCGTCGAGCAGCAGCAGCTTCGGCCTGGCCATCAGCGCGCGGCCGATGCACAGCATCTGCTGCTCGCCGCCGCTCAGCGAACCGGCCTTCTGGCGCAGCCGGGTGGCGAGCGCGGGGAAGATGGACAGCACGTAGTCGAACTGCGAGGCGGTTTCGCGGGCCGGCTTGGAGACCGCGCCGAGCTCCAGGTTCTCGCGCACCGACATCGCCCCGAAGA
>CAIMEK010000708.1 GCA_903839965.1 uncultured Acetobacteraceae bacterium
GCACCGGCGGCCGGCTGCGCCGGTACCCGGGCGGCACCGAGAACAACAGCATCTTCGCCACCGTCCGGGGGTCGATGCCAAAGCGACGCGCCGCCTCTCGCCCACTGATCCCCTCAATCCGAACCGCGTAACGGACCTTCGTATACAGCTCCACGCCCTTCATCCCCTAGCCCTCTGCGGTCACCGCAAAGAGCTTCCTGCCGCCGGATTTTTACGCCGGCACAGCCAGACTACCCGGTCGCTTCAGTGAGGGATTTTCGCTCCGGCGCGTACAGCCGTCGGGTCCGGGGCCGGCACTGCCCGGTCGATCAGCGCTCTGCCCCGATTACCCTTCTGCGTACCTGGAATTCAACCCCACGGCAGTGCCGCGGAAACAGACCGAAAATAGGCGACGGAGGAAATGCCCGAAAAAGTTGCTCTCCAAATGAACCAGTTTTCAGGGTCAGGACCAGAGTGACGGCAGGAATGCCTTGCGGTATGATTTCGTGCGACTATCGTTCTGCCCCCTCCACACCGAGGACCAAGCCATCATGCTCCGTCTGGGTTTTGCCGCGATATGTGCCGTCACGCTGGTCGTTTCGGCGCCGCTCCGGGCCGCCGACCTCGCAATCGGCTTTGCCGACCCGATCTCCTCGCTCGACCCGCACATGAACAACTATCCCGGCGACCGCTCGTCCGATCTGTTCTTCTGGGATTTCCTGGTGATGAACACGGAGAACCAGCTACGGCCGGATCTCGCCGTGTCCTGGAAGTCGCTCGATGCGCTCACCTGGGAATTCAAGCTGCGGCCGGGTGTCGTGTGGCAGGACGGGCAGCCCTTCACCGCCGAGGACGTGGTTTTCTCCTATACCCGCGCGCGCAGCGTACCGGGCAGCGTCGCTGGCTTTGGCGGCTACTTGCGCACGGTCGAATCCGTCACCGCCACCGACCCACTGACCGTCATCGTCAAGACGAAGAGCCCGGCGCCCGACCTGTCGCGTGACCTTTCCTCCGTGCACATCGTGAGCAAGCATGCCGCCGAGAAAGCAGCCGCCGAAGACTACACCTCTGGCCGCGCCGTCGTTGGCACAGGGCCCTACGTCCTCGTCTCGTACACGCCAGGCGACCGGATCGTGGCGCGCCGCAACGACAGCTTCTGGGGCCCCAGGGCAACCTGGGACAAGGTGACCTTCCGCTACATCTCCAACCCGGCCGCGCGCACCGCCGCCCTGCTCGCTAGCGATGTCGACGTGATCGACAAGGTTTCGATCGCCGACATCTCCAAGCTGGAGGAGACGTCGAATGTCCGCGTATTTTCCTATCCGGGGTTGCGCGTGCTGATCCTGCAGCCGAATTTCGCGCTACCGGCGTCCCCGCTGGTGACCGACAACGCCAACAAGCCACTGCTGCGCAATCCCGTGCTGGACGTGCGTGTACGTCGGGCGATGGATATCTCGATCAACCGAAAGGCCATCGTCGATCGCCTGTTGCAGGGTGCGGCGACGGAGGCGAATCAGTGGATGCCGAAGTCCACGATCGGCTTCGATCCTGGGCTGAAGGACACTCCCTACGACCCGGTCGAGGCGAAACGGCTGTTGACCGAGGCCGGCTATCCCGACGGCTTCATGCTTACCCTGCACGCGCCGACCGACCGCTATCCGCAAGCGGAGGTGGCACAGGCGATTGGGCAGTTCTGGACCCGCATCGGAATCAAGACGCAGGTGGATGGGCAGCCAGACGCGATCTACTCGGCGCACGCGCCCAAAGGCGAAGAGCCGCTGAGCATCATGGCGTGGGGCAACGGCACCGGCGAGGCAAGCTACGGGCTGGTGAACATCATTGCCACGGTCGATGCCCAGGGTGGCTTCGGCGTGCTGAACTGGGGCCACTACAGCAACAAGCAGGTGGATACCCTGATTGGCCGCATCACCTCCGAGTTCGACGAAGCCAAGCGGGAGGCGATGATGCGCGAAACGGCACAACTTGTGATGGGAGACATCGGCATCATTCCGATCGTCCACTACCGCAACGTCTGGGCGGCGCGCCGCGGGCTGGTCGTGCGTCCGATGACCTCCGACCGCACCGCACCGCAGATGGTGTCGCCGGAATAGGCTTCCCATGAGCGAGGCCCGGATCGTCGCCTGCCCCGAGGACGCGGTGCTCGACGTACCGCGGGCAATCCGCGTTGAGGGGTTCCCCCCCGCCAGCACGGTCACGATCGAGGCGACGACGATGCGGGCCGGCCAGGCGTGGCGGAGCCGGGCCGCGTTCCTGACCGATGCGGCGGGCGGCGTCGACCTCGCCGCCAGTGCAGCGCTGCCAGGCGGCAGCTACGCCGGCATTGCGCCGATGGGTCTGGTGTGGTCCCAGGAGCCGGACGACCCCGCCCGCCGGCTACTGTTCCATCCCGATGTCGCCGCCCCACTGATCACCCGGCTGGTGGCATCGGACGGCGGCGTGGTGGCGGGAGCGGCGTTCACCCAGCGCGTGCTGGCCGCTGGGGTGATGCGGCGCGAGGTGCACGAGGAGGGATTGGTCGGCACGTTGTTCCTTCCCGCAGGGGCGGGGCCGCACCCGTCGCTCATGCTGCTCAACGGCTCCGACGGCGGGGTGAACGAGCCGCGCGCGGCGCTCTATGCGGCGCACGGATATGCCACGCTCGCGCTGGGCTATTTCGGGATGCCGGGGCTCTCGCCCTACATCTCCAACACGCCACTGGAATATTTCGCTGCCGGCCTGGCCTGGCTGCGGCGGGCGGTGCGGCCGGTGCGGAACTTCGTGGCCCTGCAGGGCGAGTCGCGCGGCGGCGAACTGGTGCTGTTGCTGGGCGCGACGTTTCCTGAGGCGGTTTCGGCAGTGCTGGCCTTCGTCCCCGGTGCGGTGGTGCACAGCGGGCAGAACGCGGCCGATCCAAAGGTGGGGCGCAATGGCCCGGCCTGGCTGCTCGGCGGCAAGCCGTTGTCGCATCTATGGGAAGGCAACCGGACGGCCACATGGACGCCGTTCGACGAAGGGCCGGAGCCACATCGGCACGAACTTGCCCTGCTTACTGCGCTCAACGACGTCGATGCCGTCGCCCGCGCCCGGATTCCGGTCGAGCGCATTCGCGGCCCGGTGTTCCTGACCTCCGGCACCGATGATGGTTCCTGGCCTTCCAGCCGGTACGCGCGGATGGTGTGCGACGCGCTCATGGCGAGTGGCCATGGGCACGAGGTGCAGTGGTGCGACTACCAAGGAGCCGGGCATTCAATGCGGACGCCCTATGTTCCCGCCACGGGGATTGTTCACACCCATCCCGTTTCGGGTCGCGTGACCACCGGCGGCGGCACGCCGGCGGCCAATGCCCATGCAGGCGATGATGCCTGGCGCGCA
>CAIMEK010000709.1 GCA_903839965.1 uncultured Acetobacteraceae bacterium
CCGGCCATCCGCGCCTGGTACGAAACCGCGCTGGCGCGCCCGGCGGCCAAGAAGGCGTGGGCGCTGCGCGAGGAGTAATCCGCCGATCCTTCCTCCCGGGCTTGGGACGCGAAGCGGACCAGGCCCGGGGGAGGGGGGCGCGCAGGATCAGCGCGACGGCGCCGGCAGCATGCGCCGCAGGATGCCGTCGCGCAGCACCAGGTGGTGGAACAGCGCGGCGCCCACATGCGCCGCCACCAGCGCCGCCAGCGCATAGGCGAGCGGCTCGTGCACATTCCCCCAGAACCGGGTCTGCGCCAGCGCGAACGGGGGGGTGAGGTTCCAGCCGCCGATCAGCGTGACGGTGCCGGCCCGCGAGGTCCAGCGGTCCAGCATGCCGGTGATCGGCAGCGCCAGCATGATCGCATACAGCGCCGCCTGGTCGAGCCGCGCGGCGAGCACCATCCAGGCCGGGCCGTGTGGCGCCGGCGCCGGGGTGGCGAGGCGTCCGAGGATGCGCAGCAGGGCCAGCGAGAACACCAGCAACCCGAGCGTGAAATGGACGCTGAGCGCGCCGGCGCGCGCCGGGCCACGCGGGAACAGGTCGATCGAGAGGCCGAGCCCCCAGGCGGCGACGATGGCAAGCGCGGCGAGCCAGTGCAGTGCCTGGGTGGCGGACCCGTAGGCCACGGGCTTTGGCAAGGCGGTCGATGTCATACGGCTTCCTTCGCGGCGGCGCTGCGATAAGTCGGCGCAGTTTCAGCGACCGCCCCTTAACCTTCGCTGAGCGGGCCGTTCAGCGCGGGTTCAGGGGCGGCGCGACCAACAGCAGCGCCGGTTGCTCCAACAGCGCCTTCACCGCCTGCACCCTGCTCACCGCCGGCATGACAGCGCTTCCTTGTGGATTTTCAAACCGGCTCGCCCGATCAGCGCGGATAGGCGTCGGGCATCACCTCGCCGAGCCCGACCTCCCAGGCGAGCGCGCTCGGGCCGATCCGGCGCGCCAGCACGCCCGAGGCCTCGAACCCGCCCGAGGCCTCCGCGCCGGCATAGCCGGGCCCCCAGGCGGCGGTGACGACATGGGTGAAATACGACATCCGCGCGGTAACGATCTCGAACCCGGTGCGCCGGTTGAACAGCCCATGCCAGGCGGTGTCCGAGTAGCGCCAGAAATCGCACGGCATGTCGTGCAGGCCGATGGTCTGATGGGTGTGGATGTAGCACAGCCCGCCGGTGCGCAGCACGCGGTTGAGTTCCAGCACTGCCTTCCACGGCATCAGCAGGTGCTCGAACACCGAGTTGCACATCACCAGGTCGAAATGCCCGGGCGGGAAATGCCGCGACAGCTCGTGCGCATCGCCGACCACGTCCACGCCGGCAGCGGGCAGGATGTCGAACACCGTGACGTCGCACATCGCCAGGTCGTCGGTGTAGCCGGTGTCGCTGCGCCGCCGGCCGCCGAGGTCCAGCAGCCGCGGCCGCCTGCCCTCGGCCGCCATGGCGGCGATGGCCGGGCGCAGGCAGTCCCAGGTGAGCGCGTCGCGGCGGTTGGCGGCCTGGGCCTCCGCGCACACCGCCGCCAGCGGCTTCACCAGCTCCGAACCGGGCGCGCAGACCACCAACCGCCCGGCAGCGGGGAATTGCGCGCGGTCGATCAGCGCTTCCAGCGCCATCTCGCAGGCGCCGTTGTCGTGCCGGCGGATGCACCGGCAGGTCTGCGGCGGCGCGGCCGGGCCGTCGAACACCACCCTGAGGGCGATGTCCTCGGCCGGGGCGGCCGGGTTGAGGTAGACGAAAGCCTCGATGCGCAGGAAGTCGTAAAACACCACGCAGCGCGACACCTGCAGCGCCGCGATCATCCTTGCCCTCCGCCGGTTGCGCCGTCCGGGCGATTACCATGGCGCGCCCTGCTGTCCGTCAAGCCTCATCGGCGGCAGGGTCATGACGCCACCGCTTGCCAACGCGCCGCGGCGGTCCGATTTGCCGAGCATGACCACAGCATCGCTTTCACCCGCCGCCGCGATCGACGAACTGGAGCGGCGCCATGCCACCGCCGCCGCGGCGCTGCGCGGCGCGCTGGACCGCTTCGTGCGCTGCGGCGAGCCGCCGGGCGCCGCGTTGCGCGCGCGCTTCCGCTACCCCGAACTGCGCGTCACCTGCCTGCCGGGCGGCGACCCGCCGCCGCCGACCTGGCGCGCCTGGGCCAAGCTGCAGGGCCCCGGCACCTACGCCAGCACCATCACCCAACCCGGCTTCTTCCGCCGCTACCTGACCGAACAACTGGAGCCGCTGGTGGCTGAATACGGCGCCACCCTGGCGGTGGGCGACAGCACCCAGGAACTGCCGTACGCCTACGTGCTGGAAGCCGCCGACGAACTGGTGCACGGCGAGGTGGCGACCGCCGACCTGGTGCGCTACTTCCCCACCCCCAACCTCTCGGCGGTGGGCGACGAGGTTGCGGACGGTACCTGGGCGCTGGAGGACGGCCGGCCGCTGCCGCTGGCCCTGTTCGACGCGGTGCGCGTGGACTACTCGCTGCACCGCCTGGTGCACTACACCGGCACCGACTGGCGGGCCGTGCAGCCGTGGATTCTGCTGACCAACTACCAGCGCTACGTGGATCAGTTCGTGCGCTGGGCGATGGCGGAACTGGCCGATCCCGCCAGCCCATACGACAGCCTGACCGCGCCCGGCGGCGCCGTGGTGCGGCGCGACACCCCGGTCGAGCTGGCCGAGGCGCTGATCGTGGCCGCGCCGTGGCACGCCTTCCAGATGCCCGCCTACCACCTGGCGCGTTCGGACGGACGCGGCGGCGTCACCATCGTCAATATCGGCGTCGGGCCCTCCAACGCCAAGAACATCACCGACCACCTGGCGGTGCTGCGGCCGCATTGCTGGCTGATGGTGGGGCATTGCGGCGGGCTGCGGCAGTCGCAGGTGATCGGCGACTACGTACTGGCGCACGCCTACCTGCGGCGCGACCGCGTGCTCGACGACCTGGTGCCGCCCGAGGTGCCGATCCCGGCGCTGGCCGAGGTGCAGATGGCGCTGCAGGAGGCGGCCGCGCGCGTGACCGGCGAACGCGGCGATGCGCTCAAGCGGCGGCTGCGCACCGGCACCGTGGTGACCTACGACGACCGCAACTGGGAACTGCGCTGGTCGCAGGAGCGGCGTCGCATCAACCTTTCGCGCGCAATCGCCGTGGACATGGAGTCCGGCACGCTGGCGGCGCAGGGCTACCGGCTGCGCGTGCCGTACGGCACGCTGCTGTGCGTCTCCGACAAGCCGCTGCACGGCGAGATCAAGCTGCCCGGCAGCGCCAGCGCGTTCTACCAGCGCGCGGTCGGCGAACACCTCAGCATCGGGCTGGCCGCGCTCGACATTCTGCGCGGCCAGCTCGGTTCGCTGCATTCGCGCAAGTTGCGCAGCTTCGACGAACCGCCGTTCCGGTAGCTCCTTATGCGCCGAAGCCGATGACGTCGGCAGGGGCGCCGTGCGGAACGTAGGGCTGCTCGAGCGCGGCGATTTCCTCGGCGGTGAGCTTCACGTCGACGGCGAGCAACGCCTCGTCGAGGTGCTGTACCTTGGTCGCGCCGACGATCGGCGCGGTGATCACCGATTTGCTCAGCATCCACGCCAGCGCCACCGACGCGCGCGGCACGCCGCGCTGTTGCGCGATCCTGGCCACCTGCTCGACGATATCGCGGTCGGCGGCCGGGGCCATGTCGCGACGCCGCTTGCCGATGACATCGGTGCCCCAACGTTCGGTCTCGGTGTTCCAGTCGCGGGCGAGGCGGCCGCGGTCGAGCGGGCTCCAGGGGATGACGCCGATGCCTTCGAACTCGCACAGCGGATGCATCTCGCGCTCTTCCTCGCGATAGAGCAGGTTGTAGTAGTTCTGCATGCTGACGAAGCGGGTCCAGTTGTGGCGTTCGGCGATCGCCAGGGCCTTGCCGAACTGCCAAGCATACATCGACGACGCCCCGATGTAGCGCGCCTTGCCGGCCTTGACGACGTCGTGCAGCGCCTCCAGCGTTTCCTCGATCGGCGTGGTGTTGTCCCAGCGATGGATCTGGTAGAGGTCGACGTAGTCCATGCCAAGCCGCTTCAGGCTGGCATCGATCTCCGACATGATCACGCGGCGCGACAGGCCGCCGCCGTTCGGGCCGGGGCGCATCCGGCCGTTCACCTTGGTGGC
>CAIMEK010000710.1 GCA_903839965.1 uncultured Acetobacteraceae bacterium
AGTGATGGACGACGGCATCAGCGGCTTCGTGGTCGACAACGTCGACGAGGCAGTGGCGGCCTGCGGCCGGCTGCACGAAATCGACCGCGCCGGGGTGCGCGCACAGTTCGAGAAGCGTTTCACCTCCCGCCGCATGGCGGAGGACTACCTGACGCTTTACCGGCGCGTCATCGCCGCCCGTCGCCCGCGGTTGCAGGCTGTGGCGGACTGAGCGAAAAATAAGGCAAGCGCGTTGTCCGACCCGCATGTGCGGACATCGGGTAATCGCGGGGGCTGGCTTGCGTGCGATAGCGTCGCGATCCGGGAGTTGCGGCCCCCGGCGGTTTCCGCCATCGGAGGCTGTTCGATGACTTTCTCTATAGGTTTGGACGCGTTGCTATCATCCTCGATCCGCACGACAGGTGGGAATACTTCCCGCTTTCGGCTGCAGAACCATGATCCGCCCGTGCGTTAGTGGCTGGTCATGTTGTACCCATGGATTGCGCCGAGCCAAAAACCGTTCGCGGCAAAGTTTTCGAAGCAGTGCATTTGTGCTAACCGTCGACGGTCTCCTGGAAGATCGTGCTGAGTATATTCCGAGCCTATCTTCCTGGAATATCTATCGATATGTGATCCCGTCGGCAAAAAGCGGGAGCTGCGATCGCACTTCCGTGCTCAAATGTATTCGCGACTAGGTCGGCAAAACATTTACCAACGGGGAAACAGTGAAATGGACAAAGATCGTGTCGTCGGCGCGGCCAAACAGGCCAAGGGCGCCATCAAGGAAGCGGTCGGCAAGGCCGTCGGTGACGTCAACCTTACCGCCGAAGGCAAGAGCGACAAAGTCGAAGGCAAGATCCAGAATGCCGTCGGCGGCCTGAAGGATGCGCTGAAGAAGTAGTGTCACGCGCAGGAAGCCGGGGCCCGGATCGACTCTGGCCGCCGACAATTCAGGCGTGCCCGCAACAATCCCAATCCAGCCATTCGCGTGCGTTGTCGCACGCAAGGAGAACCCAAATGAACAGGATATTCTGGGCTGCCCTTCTTCTCGCCACCATCGGCGTGGGGCCCGTCTTTGCCCAGAACGCCGCCCCATCATCATCGTCCACGGCGCCCCCCGGGGTCGCCACCAGCGGCGCCAATAACACGACGGCCGCCCCGGTCGCCGGAGCGAACAGTTTCACGATGGCGCAGGCTCAGAAGCGTTTCGAGGACCATGGCTATACGCAGGTCTCGGCGCTGGCGAAAGACGATAAGTCGATCTGGCGCGGTCACGCGATGAAGGACGGTAAGGCAGTTAATGTTGCCCTCGACTACCAGGGAAACATTACCGCGAACTAAGCAGACTACCTGCCGCCCAGAGATGGCCACCCGGCCGTCATTCCCTTAAGGAAAAGGCACCCATGACAACCACGACCGTTACTGGATTATACGACAGTTATGATGCGGCTGCGCAGACCGTGCGTGATCTCGAGGCCGCCCACATCCCTTATGCTGACATCAGCATGGTGGCCCACCGATCCGACGCCTACGTCGCTTCCGGCACGCCCCCCTCCGGGGCCGCGACCGGAGCCGAAGCCGGTGCATCGGCCGGTGCCGCGCTGGGGGGCGGCGCGGGACTGCTTGCCGGTCTGGGGATGCTCGCCATCCCTGGCGTTGGTCCGGTGGTGGCCGCCGGTTGGCTGGTTGCGACCGCGGTCGGGGCTGTCGCCGGCGCCGCGGCGGGCGCCGCCACGGGCGGCCTGATCGGTTCGCTGACCTCTGCCGGCGTTCCCAAGGAGCATGCGCACGTCTACGCGGAAGCGGTACGTCGCGGCGGCGCACTGGTTACCGCTCGCGTTGAGGAGCGGCTGGTCGCAACCGCCGAGGCTATCATGCAGCGCCATGGCCGCATCGACCCGACGGCGCGCGAGAAAGCCTATCGGGACAACGGTTGGAGAGAATTCGACGAGAGGTCGGCACCGTTCACCCCAGAAGATGTGGCGCGCGAACGGGCGCTCTATTCGGCGCAACGCGCTATCTGACCGCGGCAATACCCGGAGGCGCCGGCCGTGTCTCCGGGCGTTCGCTATGGCGCCCAGGAAAGGCCAATCGCGCGATCTGACGACGAACCTGGGCGGCAAGCCGACCCAAAGCCAGACCCGAGCAAGAAGTTCGGACATAGCCGAGCGTTGGGAGATGGTCATTCAACCGGAGTGCGATCAATGGACAAAACCCGTCTTCAAGACCGGGCTGCAAGCGTCGCAGACGACATAGAATCTGGCGTCGGAGCCCTCGCTGGTGACGCCAAAGCCCAAGTTGAGGAATTGGCGAGCCAGGCAGCTGCGACGGCAGAGCATGCTTACGGCCAGGTTCGACACCAGGTGCGTGGCGCAACTGCGGCCGTCACCGATTCGGTTGAGCGGGAGCCCCTCATCACTCTGCTCGTGGTCGGATTGGTCTGCGGCGCAGTGGGCTTTCTGTTGGCGCGACACTGAGGTTGGGGCTGACGCTGTCCGAGCTGCCCTGCGAGGTTGACAGTCAGATCGACGTCGTATCAAACAATGGAGGCGAATATGGGCCGAGGAATTCTGCTTTGGCTGCTGGGCGTGCCGATCCCGATCATCATTCTGCTCGCATTGCTCTGGCACTGAGCGGAGGGGAGCAATATCATGCCTGATACGCCAATGACCGGCGCAGCCGTTGGCTATGTGGAGCAGCGATCCGTCGTCGAATCCTCAGCCTCGGGTGTTGCCTGGCCTGCCATCATCGGCGGTGCGGTTGCGGCAGCAGCACTCACGCTGATCCTTCTGGCTCTCGGATCGGGTTTTGGCCTTGCTTCGGTGTCGCCCTGGTCCACCGCCGGAGCCTCGGCGACGACGTTCACAGTGGTGACGGCGGTGTGGCTGATCGTCACGCAATGGCTGGCATCGGGTTTGGGCGGCTACCTGACAGGCCGGCTAAGGACCAAGTGGGTTGGCCTGCACACTCATGAAGTGTTCTTCCGCGACACCGCGAACGGCTTTTTGACCTGGGCGGTCGCCTCGGTGATCGGAGCGGCTTTCCTTGCCTCGGCGGCATCTTCTGTCGTGAGTGGTACCGCCACCATGGTGGCCGGCGCGGCATCCACTGGCGGCGCGGGCGCAAGCCCCGGGGTAACCCAGGCAACAACGCCATCGGGCGGCACTCGTGCGGACCCGACAGGGTATTTCGTCGATACCCTCTATCGTACCGCTCATCCGAGTGCGAACGCATCTGATAGCGACGTTTGGGCGCAGAGCCGCCGCATTCTGCTCAACGGCATGCTGAATGGCGACGTTCCTGCGCCGGACAAAATTTATCTCGCGCAGCTCGTTTCAGCCCGCACCGGATTATCTCAGGCCGATGCGGAGAAGCGGGTCGACGCGGTGATAGCGCAGGAA
>CAIMEK010000711.1 GCA_903839965.1 uncultured Acetobacteraceae bacterium
ATGCCTGGATCGTCGGCGACAAGCGCTGCGTGCTGATCGATTTCACCGGCGTGGCGAAGTACGCAAAGCCGGCCTGACGGAACGCGGCAACAGTGTGATCCGCCTTGCCCGCCGGAGGAAGCCGGAGGGCAAGGCAATCACACCCAGGTCAGGCCGGCCCTGCCCTAGACCGATTTCAGCCAGACTGAAATCGGTCTAGCCATATTTGACCGAGCAATTCCGCCAGCTCGCGGATCGTAGGGCGATTCCGCTCAAGCTGGCATTGCTCTAAACCTCGATCGGCTCGCCCGGCTTCGCCACCAGCACGCTGCCGCGCTTCACCAGCGCCTTGAACGCCTCCGGCGTGCCGCTGAGCACCGGAAAGGTGCCCCAGTGCATCGGCACGATGGTCTTCAGGTCCAGCAGCTTGTTGCAGGCGTAGGCCGCGGTTTCCGGTCCCATGGTGTAGCGGTCGCCGATCGGGATCAGCCCGATGTCCGGGTGGTAGACATCCTGGATCAGCGCCATGTCGCCGAACAGCCCGGTGTCGCCGGTGTGGTACACCGTGTGGCCGCCCCCGGTAACGACGAAGCCGACCGGATCGCCGACGCAGGTCACCACGCCCTCCTCGACCAGCGTCGAGGAGTGGAACGCCGGCACCATGGCGATGCTGCACCCGCCGACCCGCACCGACCCGCCGGTGTTCATGGACTCGAAGCGGGTCAGTCCGGCGCGGCCGAGATACTCGCAGATCTCGTATTGCGCGACCACCGTGGCGCCGTGCTTGCCGGCCAGCCGCGCGGCGTCGCCCATGTGGTCGCCATGCGCATGGGTGATGAGGATGGCGTCGACCTTGCCCATCCGCTCCTCGAAGCCGGCGGGGAAAGTGGGATTGCCGGTCAAGAAGGGATCGATCAGCAGGCCGAGGCCATCGATGTCGAAACGGAAAGCCGAATGTCCCAACCAGGTAAGTTGCATCCTTGGTGTCTCCTCATGCCTTGCCGGTCGGTCCCCTCCCCGGGAACCGGCGGCATCACCCCAACACTTCCTTGTTGATCACGTTCTCCACCACCGGCGCGCCGTCGAACACCGACAGGCAGTTGCTGATGGCGGCGCGCGACATGCGGTCCAGCGCCTCCACCGTGTTGCCGGCCATGTGCGGCGCCACCACGACGTTGAGCAGCGACAGCAACGGGTGGTCGGCCGGCACCGGCTCCTCGACGAACACATCGAGCCCCGCGCCGCCGAGATGGCCCGACGCCAGCGCGTCATAGAGCGCGCCCTCCTCGATGATGCCGCCGCGCGCGGTGTTGACCACGAACGCCCCGCTGCGCAGCTGGGCAAGCTGGGCGGCGCCGATCATGCCGGTGGTCTCGGCGTTCTTCGGGCAATGCACGGTGACGAAGTCCGCCCGCGCCAGCCCGGCGGCCAGCGTCACCGGCTCGCAGCCGGCCGCGCGGATAAGCCCGGCGTCCACATACGGGTCGCACACCAGCACCTTCATCTCCAGCCCGCGGCAGCGCGCGGCGATGCGGCTGCCGATGCGCCCGAACCCCACCACCAGCAGCGTGCGCTCCCAGAGGTCGAGCGGCGGCGCCACCAGCCGCTGCGACCAGTCGCCCTTGCGCGTCATGGCGTCGAACTCGGCGCTGCGGCGCGCCAGGTCGAACATCAGCGACAGCGCATGCTCGGCCACGCTGACCGAGTTGGCGGTGCCGGACACCATCAGCAGAATGCCCTTTGCCGTGCAGCCCGGCACGTCGACGAGATCATAGCCGACGCCGACCCGCCCGATCACCTCCATGTTGTCGCACCGGGCCAGCTCGGCGGGGCCGAACTGCTTGGTGTAGAGCGCGATGCCGTGCGCGCCGGGAATCAGCGCGCGATACGCCTCGTCCGGCATGGCGGAATCGTAGCGCACCGCTTCGATGTCCGGGCGGTTCTCCAGCAGGGCCCAGCCGGCGGGGGTGATGGCCTGGGCAACCAGCAGACGTTTGCGATTGGCGGTCACGGCGATGCTCCTGTTGTTCCGGCCGGGGCCGGAAAGTCGACGATTTCGATCCAGTTGGGATTGCCCCCGGCCTCGTAGGTGGCCAGCCGGGTAAGCGCGCCGCTGCGCGCGTCGATGCCATACACGGCCACGCAACCGCTCTCCTGGCCGGCGCAGACCAGCCAGCGGCCGCGCGGGTCGATGGCGAAGCCGCGCGGCGCCTGCTCGCCCGGCACCGTGCCGATCGGTTCCAGCGTGCCGTCCGGGCGCAGCCGCAAGCCCACCAGCACGTTGGTGCGGCGCTCGCTGGCGTAGAGAAAGCGTTCGTCCGGGGTCAGGTGCAGGTCGGCGCAGGCCAGCGTCTTGCCGGGTGCGGCCGGCGGCACCAGGCGCACCGATTGCAGTTCGGTCAGCGCCCCGCTTTCGGGGTCGCGGGCATAGGTGTTCAGCGTGCCGTCGAGTTCGTTGACGCAATACAGCAGCGCGCCGCCGCGGGCGAAGCGCAGATGCCGCGGCCCGGCCCCCGGCGTGGAGCGCGCCGCCACGGCGAGCGGCTCCGCCAGCCGCCCGGTGGCGGCATCGAATTCCTGGCGCAGGATGACGTCGCCCCCCAGCACCGCGGCGTAGACGGCGCGGTTCTCCGGATCGGGCAATACGCTGTGCGTCTTCGGCGGGGTCGCAAGCACCTGCAAGGGCTCGCCCGGCACGCCGTCGGTGTCGAGCGGGTTCACCGTCAGCACCGATCCCCAATAGGAGGCGCCGAACAGGAACCGCCCGGTCCGGTCGGTGGCGAGGTAGGCCATGCTCTGCGCCAGGTGGCCGGTGCCCAGCACGGTCAGCGCGCCGTCCTCGCCGAGCGCGAAGCCGGTCAGCGGCCAGGGCGGGTTGCGGCTGCCGGCATACAGCCGGCGGCGGTCCGGGCTGAGCGCCAGCGGCATGCTGGTGGGCGGCGGATCGAGCGGGCCGGGCACTCTGGTGCGCGCCACCGGGGTCAGCACGCCGGTGGCGTTGTCCAGCCGGAAGCTCGCGATGCAGCCCTCGGCGGCGCAGGACACGTAGACGATGGTTCTCGACATGCCGCATCTCCCTTGCGCTGCCCCAACTATGACAGAGGACGAGCGCGGGAGCGATGGGGCTAGCTCCCACCCAGGTACGTCGCGCTCACCCGCGGATCGTGCAGCAGCTCGCCGGCCGGCCCTTCCACGCTCACCTCGCCGGTCTCGAGAACAAATGCGTAGTCGGCGCTCTCCAGGGCGGCGCGCGCGTTCTGCTCGACCAGCAGGATCGATACCCCGAGTTCGCGCAGCCCGCCGATGATGTGGAAAATCTCGCGCACGATCAACGGCGCCAGGCCGAGGCTGGGTTCGTCCAGCAGCAACAGGCGCGGCCGCGACATCAGCGCCCGTCCCAGCGCCAGCATCTGCCGCTCGCCGCCCGACAGCGTGCCGGCCAACTGGCGCGGCCGTTCCGCCAGCCGGGGAAAGCGCGCAAACACCTCCTCCAGCCGCCGCCGCGTCGCCGCCCGGTCGCGCCGCTGGGCATAGGCGCCGAGAATCAGGTTGTCGGCCACGCTCATCGCGCCGAACAGCTCCCGCCGTTCCGGCACCAGCACCATCCCCCGTTCGACGCGATCCTCGGTTTCCAGCCCGCGCAGGTCGACGCCGTCGTAGGTAATGCGCCCCCGGCACGGCAGCAGCCCCATCAGCGCCGCCAGAAGCGACGTCTTGCCGGCGCCGTTCGGCCCGATCACGGTGACGATCTGCCCGGGCTGCAGCACGATGGAAACCCCCCGCACGGCCTCCGCCCGGCCATAGCTGACCGAGACCCCCTGGGCCTGCAGCAGCGCCGTCATGCAACCCCGCCGAGATAGGCTTCCTGCACGCGCGCATCGGCGCGGATGTCGGCGGGCAGCCCCTCGGCCAGCTTGACGCCGAAATCCAGCACCACGATGCGGTCGACCAGGCCCATCACGAAATCCATGTCGTGCTCGACCAGCAGGATGGTCATGCCCTCGGCCCGCAGCGCGTGCAGCAGCTCCGCGAGCGCCTGCTTTTCGAGTCGCCGCAGCCCCGCGGCCGGCTCGTCCAGCACGATCAGCACCGGGTCGGCGGCCAGCGCCCGCGCCACCTCCAGCACGCGCTGCCGCCCCAGCGGCAGGTTGCCGGCCAGCTCGTGCGGCAGCTGGCCCAGCCCGACCCGGCGCAACTGGCGCATCGCCTCGGCGCGCACCCGCCGCTCCTCCGCCGCGTCCAGCGCCAGCGCGCCGCGCAACAGCACGGCGTGGACGCGCAGATGCGCCCCCAGCATCACG
>CAIMEK010000712.1 GCA_903839965.1 uncultured Acetobacteraceae bacterium
CCGAAATTGGCCAGCACCAGCACGCCGAGCACGTGCTCCGCCCCGTCCAGCGCGAAGGTTCGCGAGGCCGAGCCGATGCCGCCCTTGAAGCCGAAGCAGCTCATGCCGGCGCCGGCGCCCACCGCGCCGACCTCGAAGCTGTCCGACGCCGCCTCGATGGCCAGGAAGGCATCGGTGGCGGTGACCAGCATGGCCTGGATATCGGAGAGGTAGCCGTCGTTGCACTCGCACACCACCGGATTGACGGTGGAGGTGCGGCGGCCGATTTCGGGGTTCATCTGCATGGCGCGGCGGATCAGCGCATTGGCGCAGGCCGGCACCGAGAAGGTGTTGGTCAGCAGGATTGGCGTTTCGAGCTGGCCGAGTTCCTCGATCTGCATCAGCCCGACGCTCTTGCCGAAGCCGTTCAGCACCTCGGCCGCGGCCACCGGCCGGTCGCGGAAAATGTCGCCCGGGTGCGGCACGATGGCGGTGACGCCGGTGTGCACGTTGCCTTCCAGCACGGTGGCGTGCCCCACCGTGACGCCGGGCACATCGGAAATCGTGTTGAGCGGCCCCGGCGGCATGGTGCCGCAGGCCAGTCCGAGGTCGCGTGCTCTCATCGAAGCTTCTGGTCCAGCGCGTCGCGCAGACCATCTCCCAAAAGGTTGAAGGCAAGCACGGTAACGAAGATCGCCAGCCCGGGGAACAGCGTGATGTGGTCGGCCACGCCGAGGTAGCTGCGTCCGTCGGCCAGCATCGCCCCCCATTCCGGGCTGGGCGGACGCGCGCCGAGGCCGATGAAGGAGAGCGTGGCGGCGGTGAGGATGGAGGTGCCCAGGCGCAGCGAGGAGTAGACGATGACGCTGGGCAGCGTGCCGGGCAGGATGTGGCGCAGCATCAGCATCCACGGCCGCACGCCGATGCTGCGGGCGGCCTGCACGTAGACGGTCTGCTTGATGGCCAGCGTGCTGCCGCGCACCAGGCGGGCGAACACCGGGATGCTGAACACGGCGATCGCGTAGATGACGTTGTCGATGCCCGGCCCCAGCACCGCCACCACGGCGATCGCCGGCACGATGCCCGGAAAGGCCAGCAGCACGTCCATCAGCCGCATCAGCGCCCCGTCGACGCGCCCGCCGACGAAGCCGCCCACCAGCCCGATCAGCACGCCGACCAGGCCGCCCAGCGCCACCGAGAGGAAGCCGATCGACAGCGACACCCTGCCGCCCCAGATGATGCGGCTGAGGATGTCGCGCCCGTAGGCGTCGGTGCCGCACAGATGCAGCAGGCTCGGGCCCTGCAGCACGGCGTTGTAGTCCGGCGCGGACGAGTCGAACGGGGCGATCAGCGGGGCGGCGGCGGCGGCGGCCATGAAAACCAGCAGCAGGACCCCGGCCGCCAGGGCCAGCTTCTTGCGCCGGAAGCGCCGCCAGAATTCCGCCAGCGGCGAGCGGATCGCCGAGTCGGCGAGGCTCGCGCTCATGCGCCGGCGCTCATGACAGCCGGATCTCCGGATTGACCACGGCGTAGAGCAGGTCGACGAACAGGTTGATGAACACGAACTCGATGGAGAACAGCATGATCTCGGCCTGGATCACCGGGTAGTCGCGGTACGAGACGGAATCGACCAGCAACCGTCCCAGCCCAGGCCAGGAATACACGGTCTCGACGACGATCGAGCCGCCCATCAGGAAGCCGAACTGCAGGCCGGTCAGCGTGATCACCGGGATCAACGCGTTGCGCAGCGTGTGGTGCCACACCACCCGCCATTCCGGCGCGCCCTTCATGCGCGCGGTGCACACGTAGTCCTCGGCGCTCACCTCGATGAACGCCGAACGGGTGAAGCGCGCCATCACCGCGGCGACGCCCAGACCCAGCACGAAGGCCGGCATGACGAAGTGCTGCCAGGTGCCGTAGCCGCCGGTGGGCAGCCAGCCCAGATGCACCGAGAACAGGCTGATCAGCAGCAGGCCGAGCCAGAACGAGGGCATCGACACGCCGGAAATGGCCAGCACCATGCTGGCCTGGTCTCCCGCGCTGCCGCGCCGCACGCCGGAAATGACGCCGAGCAGGATGCCCGCGACCATCGACCAGCCCATCGACACCAGGGTGAGCCAGAGCGTCGGCATGAAGCGTTCGCCGATCACCTCCGAGACCTGCTGGCGGGTCTTGATCGAGCGGCCCAGGCGGAAATGCGCGGCGTTGTCGACCCACACCCCGTACTGCACCCAGAGCGGGCGGTCCAACCCCATTTCGGCGCGCACCGCCGCAATGTCCTGGGGCGCCGCGTCCGGCCCCGCCACCAGCCGCGCCGGGTCGCCGGGCAGCGCGTGGACGAAGCCGAACACGAACACCGAGACGGCCAGCAGCACCGGGATGGTGCCTGCCAGCCGCCGGAGGAAGTAGGTCAGCACGGGCTCAGGTGAGCTCCGCCTCCTCGGTGAGGATCTGCGTGTCGGGCATGACGTAGATGCCGCGGAGCTTCTTCGACTTGCCGGAGACGTTGATGTCGGAGACCATGAACACCCAGGGCGCGTCCTTCCAGATAACTTCCTGCGCGTGCTTGTAGGCCGCCATGCGCTTGGCGGGATCGGCGGTGCTCAGCCCCGTCGCGATATCGGCATCGACCGCCGGGCTGTCGTAGTAGGCGGTATCGAACAGCTTCGGCGGGAAGGCGTCGGCGCCGCCGAGCAGCGGGCGCATGCCCCAGTCGGCGTCGCCGGTGGAGGACGACCAGCCGACATAGTGCATCAGCGTGGTGGCTTCCTCGGGCTTCTGCACGCTCCAGATCTTGGCGGCGGCGACGCCCGCTTCCAGCGGCTCGACCTCGACCTGCACGCCGACCTGCGCGAACTGCTGCTGCAGGAACTGCATGGCCTTCTGGGTCAGGCTGTCGTTGCCGCCCCACAGCGTGCTCTTGAAGCCGGTGGGGTAGCCGGCCTCGGCCAGCAGCGCCTTCGCCTTGGCGATGTCGAACGGCCACGCCGCGCCCTGGCTGACATAGCCCGACAGGCCCTTCGGCAGCGCGGAATCGAGCGGGATGGCGTAGCCATTGTAGACCACGCGCGCCATCGCCTGCTTGTCGACCGCGTAGTTCAGCGCCTGGCGCACCCGCACGTCGGTGAACGGCTTCTTCATGTTGTTCAGCGCCACGTAACGCACGAAGATCGACTGCGCGGTGACCACGTCGACGGTCGAACTGCTCTCCAGTGACTTGGCCAGTTCCACCGGCAGCGGATAGACGAAGTGTGCCTCACCGGTCTGCAGCATGGCGATGCGGGTGCCGCTTTCCGGCACGCTGCGCAGGGTGATGCCGTCCACCTTGGGCAGCCCCGGCTTCCAGTAGTTCGGGTTCTTCACCACCTGCAGCGTGTCGGCGGTGAAGGACTTGAACATGAACGGGCCGGTGCCCGACGGATTGCGGTCCACGTCCTTGCCGTAGGTGGCGATCGCCTTCGGGCTCATAATGGCATACGCGGCGTGCGCGGCCTGGTTGATGAACGAGCCGAAGGGCTCCTTCAGCACGATCTTCACCGTCAGGTCGTTCACCACATCGATGTGGTCGATCTGCACGAACAGGCTGGCCCGCTTGAGGTGGTTGGCCGGATCGCGCGCGCGGTCGAACGAGATCTTCACCGCGGCGGCGTTGAACGGCGCGCCATCGCTGAAGCTGACGCCCTTGCGCAGGTGGAAGGTGAACTCGGTGGCCGCCGGGTTCGCGTCGTAGCTCTCGGCGAGCACCGGGATCAGCTTCATGTCCTTGTCGAAGCCGTACAGCCCCTGCAGCATGGTGCGGGTGCAGGTCATCGACAGGTTGTCGTTCAGGTCGGCCGGATCGAGCCCGAGGATGTTGGCCGCCAGCGCGATGGTCACGGTGCCGCCGGCGGCGTGCGCCGGCCGGACACCACCGAGCCCCAGCGTCAGCGCCGCCAGCGGCAGCGCCAGAATTGGCCTCCTGGGTACGCTTCGCATGCTCTTTCTCCTTGTCAAAACATCCCGCCCACTTTGTGGCGGGCGACGAAGTGATCCGGACCGACCTGCACCAGCGGTTGCACCACGGGCGGGTCGTCGGGGCGGCGCAACGGACTCGGAACCTCGCTGTCGTCGAGGTCGCGGGCACGATTGCGGCGGCGCGGGTCGGGAACCGGCACGGCCGCCAGCAGGCGGCGAGTGTAGGCGTGCTGGGGGTCGCCGAATACTGCCTGACGGGGCCCTATTTCGACGATCTGGCCGAGATACATCACCGCCACCCGGTGGCTGACCCGCTCCACCACCGCCATGTCGTGCGAGATGAACAGATAGGCCACCCCGAGCCGGCGCTGCAGGTCCATCAGCAGGTTCACCACCTGGGCGCGGATGGAGACATCGAGCGCCGCCACCGCCTCGTCAGCGATGATCAGGCTGGGCTCGGAGGCGAGCGCGCGGGCGATGCAGACACGCTGGCGCTGGCCGCCGGAAAGCTCGTGCGGATAGCGGCGGGCGAATTCGGCGGGCAGCCCGACCTGGGTCAGCAGCGCATGCACCCGGTCGTAGACGGCCTTGCCGCTGGCGAGGTGGTGGGTGACGATCGGCTCGGCCACGCAGAAGCCGATGGTCAGTTGCGGGTTGAGCGAGGCGAACGGGTCCTGGAAGACGAACTGCACGCGCCGGCGCAGCCGCGCCTCGGCGGCGCGGTCGAGCCGGGTGACGTCGGTGCCCTCCAGGCGGATCTCGCCGCTCACGGGCTGCTCCAGGCGGATGATGCTGCGCCCGGCGGTGGACTTGCCGCAGCCGGACTCGCCCACCAGCGCCAGGGTTTCGCCGGGGCTGATGGCCAGGCTGACATGCTCGACCGCGTGGATGCGGCCGACCAGGCGGAAATTGCGGCGCACGTCGAAGCGGGTGGTCAGCTCGCGGATTTCCAGCACCGGCTCGCCCGGCTTGACCGTATCCTGCGGCACCGCGGGCGTGCCCCGCTGCACGAACGGCGCCGGCAGCGGGGTGGCGGACAGGCTGCCCAGCACCGGCACCGCGTCCAGCAGCATGCGGGTATAGGGGTGCCTGGGGGCGCTGAAGATGGTCTCGACCGCACCTTCCTCGACTTTTCTGCCGTCGCGCATCACCACCACGCGGTCGGCGATTTCGGCGACCACCGCCATGTCGTGGGTGATGAAGATCAACCCCATGCCACTTTCCTGCTGCAGCGTGCGGATGAGCCGCAGCACCTGGGCCTGCACGGTGACGTCGAGCGCAGTGGTGGGCTCGTCGGCGATCAACAGGCGCGGCCGGCAGGACAGCGCCATGGCGATCATCACCCGCTGGCGCATGCCGCCGGATAGCTGGAACGGGTAGCGCTCCAACTGGCGGGCCGCCTCGGGGATGCGCACCCGCTCCAGCAGGCGGCGCACCTCCGCGCGGGCGGCGGCGCGGTCCATGCCCTGGTGCAGCATGACCGCCTCGGCGATCTGCTCGCCGATGCGCAGCACCGGGTTCAGGCTCGACATGGGCTCCTGGAAGACCATGGCGAATTCGGGCCCGCGCAGGGTGCGCATGACGTCCTGCGAGGCGCGGGCCAGGTCGCGCACGCTGCCGTCGCGGCCGGTGAAGGCGATGCGGCCGGCGACGATGCGCCCGCCGGCATAGTCGAGCAGCCGGGTGACGGCGAGCGCGGTGACCGACTTGCCGGAGCCCGATTCGCCCACCAGCGCCAGCGTTTCGCCGGCCGCCACCGTCAGGTCGAGTTCGTGCACCACCGGGAACAGCCCGTTGTCGCTGGCGAAGGCGATCGACAGTCCTTGCACGTCGAGCAGCGGCTGAGTGGCGGACAGGGCAGGGACCTCCTGGGGACGCATTCATGCCGAAGCCGTGCCGATGAGGCAAGCCAGCGGCTCGCCTGGGCAAGCCAGCGGCTCGTCCGCGGCCTCAGGCGCAGCGCCGCAGGATCTGCTCGACGACCGCCAGCGTGACCTCGCCGCGTTCGCCGAGCTGGACCCGGTTGTGGCGCCGCAACTGGCCGAGCACCGCCGGGATGGCCGCCGCATCCAGGCCGTATCCGGCCAGGTCGGTGGCCACTCCCAGGCTGGCGAAGAACGCGCGGGTGCGGGCGATGGCGCCGTCGATCGCCTGCGCCTCGGGCAGGTCGGCCAGCCCCCAGACCCGTGCGGCGTATTGCGCCAGCTTCTCGCGCTTGGCCTCGCGGCGCTCCGCCATCACCGCCGGCAGCAGCGCCGCCAGCGATTGCGCGTGGTCCAGGCCGTACAGCGCGGTCAGTTCGTGGCCGACCGCGTGGCTGGTCCAGTCGCCCGGCACGCCGGTGGAGACCAGGCCGCTCTGCGCCAGGGCGGCGCACCACATCACGTTGGCCCGCGCCTCGGTGTTGTCCGGCTCCGCCAGCGTCTTGGGGCCCTCCTCGATCAGCGTCAGCAGCAACCCCTCGGCAAGGCGGTCCTGCACCGGGGAATTCACCGGATAGGTGAGGTACTGCTCCATCACATGGGCGAAGGCGTCGATCACGCCGTTGGCGATCTGCCGCGGCGGCAGGCCGAAGGTGCGGGTGGGGTCGAGCACGGAAACCCGGGGGAACAGCAGCGGATTGGCCAGCCCCAGCTTGTCGGTGGTTTCGCGGCGGCTGATGACGGCGCTGGAGTCCATTTCCGAGCCGGTGGCCGGCAGGGTCAGCACGGTGGCGAACGGCAGCGCCGCGGTGATGCCCACCGCGCGGGTGGCGACGATCTGCCAGGGATCGCCGGCGAAGGGCACCGCGGCGGCGATGAACTTGGTGCCGTCGATGACCGATCCCCCGCCGACCGCCAGCAGCCAGGTGACCTGCTCGCGCCGCGCCAGTTCGACGGCGCCCATCAGGGTTTCGAAGGTCGGATTGGGTTCGATGCCGCCGAACTCGAGCACCGCGCGGGTGCCCAGCGCGGCGCGCACCTCGTCCAGCGTGCCGTTGCGTTCGGCGCTGCCGCCGCCATAGGTGATCAGCAGCTTCGCCGCGGCCGGGATCTCGCTATCGAGGGCGGCGATCTGGCCCTTGCCGAACAGGATTTTGGTGGGATTGCGGAAGGTGAAATTGTTCATGCCGGACCTTCGGGACGCGCCGGGCAAGAAGCGCCCGGACCGCGCCCCTTAGAGCACGATCGTTTCCGGCAGGGGAAGCCGTACCGCCTCAGGCGGTCTGCTGGATCGCCGAGAGCAGCCAGCGCCCGCCCGGGGAACGCAGAAAAGTCCAGATCTCGGTGGCCTGCACGCGCTCGGTGGGGTGGCCGTCGACCACGCGGCCGCCGGCGTCGCGGGTGACGTCGACCATCGAGAAGCGCATCGCCACGGTGGCATATTCGCGGCCCTGCTCGGCCCAGGCCTCGGCCAGGTCGCCCTGCTCCAGCTTCACCTCGGTGACCGAGTTGCGCACGCCGCGGCTGACCTGCTCGGCGAGCTGGTCGGCGAAGTAGCTGGCCATTTCGGGCGTGGCCATGCCGGCCAGCGCCGGCAGGTCGTGCGCCGACCAGGCGGCCTGCACGGCCTGCAGCACCTGCTGGAAGGCCTGGTAGTCGGCGGGGCTTATCGCCACCGCGGGCTGGCCGGCACCGGCGCCGGCGCCGGACATCGGCCGCGGGGCGCCGGGCACCTCGCCGCGGGCGAACACGCCGGGACCGGCGAAGGCCGGCTGCGCGCTGCGGAAGAACCGGCGGATCAGGAAGCGCACCAGCAGCACCACCAGGAAGATCTGCAGCAGGAAGCCGAGGAAGCCACCCACCCCGTCGATGCCGTGGAACAGGCCGCCGCCGAACAGCAGGCCGCCGATGCCGGCGCCGATCAGCCCGCCCATCAGGCCGGACATGAACGGCGAGCGCGCACCGAAGGCCGGCGCGGCGGCCACGCCGGGCGCGGCCGGGGAGGGCGCCGAGGGGGTCATGCTGCGCTGCATCGGCGCGGCGCCCAGCGGCGCGGTGTTGGTCGGCGCGGGGGCCGAGAAGGTCCGGCTGCCCCGGCTGCCCATCGAAGCGCCGCCGGAGCTGGTGGAGCCGGCGCGCGCGAAGGCCAGTCCCGGCGCCAGGGCCAGGGCAAGGGCCGCGAAAACGGCGATCAGCAGGGAAGTACGACGCATGGGGTGCTCACGTTTCCTCTTCATCGGCTCCGCCATATGGGGATTTCGGGCGGTCGCCGTTAGGGGTCAGGCCCCCGCCATCGTCATACCATCAATCCGGACCGTGGGCGAATCGGTTCCGCGCCGGAACACAAGGTCGTCAGCCCGCGACAGGGCGGCGAACATCTCCGGCAGGGTGCCGGCGATGGTCACCTCCGCCACCGGTTCCGCCAGCGCGCCGTCGCGGATCATGAAGCCCGCGGCGCCGCGGCTGTAGTCGCCGGTGACCATGTTGATGCCCATGCCGATCAGCTCGGTGACGTAGAGGCCTTCCTTGATGTCGGCCATCAGGTCGGCGGGGCTGAGCGTGCCGGGGCGAAGATAGAGGTTGCTCGGCGACGGGCTGGGCGGGCCGCCGGTGCCGCGGCTGGCGTGGCCGGTGGAAACGAGGCCGAGCTGGCGGGCGCTGCGGGCGTCCAGCAGCCAGGTGGTCAGCACGCCGTCCTCGGCCAGCAGCCACTCGCGGGTTGGCACGCCCTCGCCGTCGAACGGGCGCGAGCGCAGGCCGCGGCGGCGACGCGGATCGTCCACCACCACGATGCCGGGAGCGAACACGCGCTGGCCCATGCGGTCCTTGAGGAAGCTGGTGCCGCGCGCCACCGAGGCGCCGTTGATCGCACTGGCGAAATGGCCGATCAGCCCGCCCGCCACGCGCGGGTCGTAAAGCACCGGAACCTTGGCCGTGCGCGGACGCGCCGGGTTCAGCCGCGCCACCGCCCGCTCGCCGGCGGAATGCCCGATGGTCGCCGCATCGTCGAGGTCGGCGAGATGCACGCTGGTGGCGTAGTCGTAGTCGCGCTGCATGCCGGTGCCGCTGCCGGCCAGCACGCTGGCGGAGACCGTATGGCTGGTCCTGGCGTAGCGGCCGGCAAACCCGGCCGAACTGACCAGCACCATCTCGGCGCGGCCGTAGCCGGCCTCGGCGCCCTCGGAATTGGTCACCCCCGGCACCGCCAGCGCGGCTGCTTCGGCGGCCGAGGCGCGCGCCAGCAGGGCGGCCGCGTCCGGCTCGGTGGGGTCGTCCAGTTGCAGGCCGGCGACATCCCCGGGGGGGGCGGCCAGTTCGGCGAGGCCGGCGAACGGGTCCTCCGGCACCACCCGCGCCATTGCCACCGCGCGCTCCGCCAGCAGGGCGAAGCCGGCCGGGTCGACGGCGGTGGAGGACACCACGGCCTGGCGGCGGCCGACGAACACGCGCAGGCCGAGGTCGCGGCTTTCGGAGCGCTCCAGGTGCTCGGTGTGGCCGAGCCGGCGCTGCACGCCGAGCGAGGTGCCGGCCACCAGCAGCGCATCCGCCGAGTCCGCACCGGCGGCACGCGCACGGGCGATCAGGTCGGCCAGCAGATCGAGATCGTCCATGTCCGCCTTTCCAGGGTTTGCGCTCAGCCGGCCAGCAGGCCGGTGATCGCGCTCAGCGTCGGAACGCGCTCGGCCTGGCCGAGGGCGGCGAGCGTCGGCGGGGCGCGGAACAGCCGCGCCGCGGCCCGCTCGATATCGGCGATGGTCACCGCGTCGATATGCGCCACCGTCTCGGCGGTGGGGATGATCCGGTCGAACACCTGCAACTGCCGCGCCAGCTGCTCGCAGCGGCTGCCCGTGCTTTCCAGCGACATCAGCAGCCCCGCCTTCACCTGGGCCCGTGCCCGCGCCACTTCCGCTTCACCCACCGCGACCTGCACCTTCTGCAATTCGCCGAGCGTCACCGGCATCAGTTCGGCCGCCTCGGCCTCCCCGGTGCCGGCATAGATGGCGAACAGCCCGCTGTCCGCGTAGGGCGCGGTGAACGAATAGATGGAATAGACCAGCCCGCGCTTCTCGCGCACCTCCTGGAACAGCCGCGACGACATGCCCCCGCCGAGCAGGGTGGACAGCAGCATCACCGGGTAGAAGTCGGGGTCGGCATAGGCGACCGAGGGGAAGCCCAGCACGATGTGCACCTGGTCGAGGTCGCGCGCCTCGCGGAACTCGCCGCCGTGGTAGAGGCCGGGCGGCGCCACCGGGGCGGCGGTGCGCGAAAAGTCGCTGAAGTGCCGGTCCACCAGCTCCAGCACGGCGTCGTGCTGCAGGTTGCCGACCGCGGCCACCACGGTGTTCGACATGGTGTAGTGGCGGCGCATGTAGTCCATCAGCGTCTCGCGCTGGGTGGCGCGGATGCGCTCCTCGGTGCCCAGCACCGGCCGGCCCATGGGCTGCTGGGGATAGGCCGCCTCCTGGAAGTGGTCGAAGATGATGTCGTCCGGGGTGTCGTTGGCCTGGCCGATTTCCTGCAGGATCACGCCGCGCTCGCGTTCCACCTCGACGGGCTCGAAGGTGGAGTGGCTCAGGATGTCGCCGATGATGTCGGCGGCCAGCCCGAGGTCCTCCTTCAATGCCTTGACGTAGAAGGCGGTCTGTTCGCGGGCGGTGTAGGCGTTCATGTGGCCGCCGACCGCCTCGATCTCCTCGGCGATGTCGGTGGCGCTGCGCCGCTCCGTGCCCTTGAAGGCCATGTGCTCAAGGAAATGCGAAATGCCGTTTTCCTCGGCCAGCTCATGGCGGGTGCCGGCGGCCACGTAGGCGCCGAAGGAGATGGTTTCCACCCGGTCCATCCGCTCGGTGACCACGGTCAGGCCACAGGGCAGGCGGGTGAGGCGGATCGCGCCCTCATCGACGGCGGTGATGTCGTTCATGCGGCGTTCCTCAGCACGGTGGCCCGCACCAGTGCCTCGATCGCCATGAGGTCTTTGGGCGCGCGTTGATATTCTTCTACCCTGTCATATAGGTCGGCCAAACGCGATGGCAGAGGCGGGCGGTTGCCCACCGCGCGTTCGATGGCGTCGGGGAACTTGGCGGGGTGCGCGGTGGCCATGGCGACCGTCGGCACGCCGGGACAGGGCAGCGCGCGGGCGGCGGCGATGCCGATTGCCGAATGCGGGTCGGCGAGGAAGCCGCCGGCGGCGTGCAGGCGGCGGATTTCCGCCAGCGTGGCGGCGTCGTCGACGGCGTGGCCGGCAAACAGCGTGGTGGCGCGCCGCCAGGCCGCCTGCGGCACCGGCATGCGCCCCTCGGCGCGGAAGCGGGCCATGACGTCGGCGGTGGCGGCCGGGTCGCGGTCCAGCAGCTCGAACAGCAGGCGCTCGAAATTGGAGCTGACCTGGATGTCCATGCTGGGCGACAGGCTGGGCTCGACGCCGCGGATGGACATGTCGTTGCTGGCCAGGAAGCGGCTGAGGATGTCGTTGCGGTTGGACCCGACCACCAGGCGGACGATCGGCAGCCCCATGCGCCGGGCGGCCCAGGCCGACAGCACGTTGCCGAAATTGCCGGTGGGCACGGCGAAGGCCACCTCGCGGTCCGGCGCGCCCAGCGCCAGGGCGGCCGCCGCGTAGTAGGGGATCTGCGCGGCGATGCGGCCCCAGTTGATGGAATTTACCGCGGAAAGGGACAACTCGCGGCGGAACGGGGCGTCGGCGAACATCGCCTTCACCAGGTCCTGGCAGTCGTCGAAACTGCCGGCGACCGCCACGTTGGCGACGTTGGGCGCCAGCACCGTGGTCATCTGGCGGCGCTGCACCTCGCTGACGCAGCCATCCGGATGCAGGATGACGATGTCCGCCCGGTCGCGGCCGGCAAACGCCTCGATGGCCGCCGAGCCGGTGTCGCCGGAGGTGGCGCCGACGATGGCCACACGGGCGTCCCGCTCGGCCAGCACATGGTCGAACAGCCGGCCGAGCACCTGCAGGGCCATGTCCTTGAACGACAGGGTGGGGCCATGGAACAGCTCGCAGGCGAACAGGTCGTGGTCGAGCTGGACCAGCGGGGCGACCGCCGGATGGCCGAACCCGGCATAGGCGTCGCGGCACACCGCCTGCAGGGTGGCGAAGGGAAGGCAGTCGCCGACGAACAGCGCGAGCAGCCGCGCCGCCAGCTCGGCGTAGGGCAGGCCGCGCAGGGCGCGCCAGTCGGCATGGGTCAGGGCGGGCCAGGTCTCGGGGACATACAGGCCGCCATCCTCGGCCAGCCCGGCGAGCAGCACGCCGGAGAAGTCGCGCACGGGCGCCTGCCCGCGGGTGGAGACGTAGCGCATGGTCGGGGGTTCGCCTCATTCCTGCCGTTCCCCCGGTTTCTGGGCCAGGACGGCCCCGGGCTCAAGGGCCGGCACTTGAGCCCGGGGCCGTCTTGCGCTCCCTTGTCGGCCGCTTTGCCAGGAAAGTTGCAAATGACCGACGATTCCCTGCTCGATATCGGCAGCACCGACCGCTTTCTCGCCGGGCTGAACGACTGGGTGGCCATCGAGAGCCCGACCAGCGACCCCGCCGCCGTCAACCGCATGGTGGACCGCGTGCAGGCGGACACCGCGGCGCTCGGCGCGCGCTGCGAGCGCCTTCCCGGCCGCGACGGGCGGGGCGACCACCTGATCGTCCGCTCGCCCTGGGGCGAGGCCGGGCAGAAGGGCGTGCTGTGCCTGTCCCACCTCGACACCGTCCATCCGAT
Organism: uncultured Acetobacteraceae bacterium; assembly: GCA_903839965.1. Classification (GTDB taxonomy): domain Bacteria; phylum Pseudomonadota; class Alphaproteobacteria; order Acetobacterales; family Acetobacteraceae; genus Rhodovastum. The sequence continues at coordinate 12,581 of CAIMEK010000712.1, forward strand.
CGGCATGCTCGAGCGCAATCCGATCCGCACCGAGGGCGGGCGCGCCTTCGGCCCCGGCATCAACGACATGAAGGCCGGCGGCCACGCCGCCTTCGCCAGCTTGCGCGCCCTCGTCGAGGCCGGCCGCACCACACCGCTGCCGCTGACCTTGCTCTACGTGTCCGACGAGGAAACCGGCAGCACCACGGCGCGCGCGGTGATCGAGGCCGAGGCGCGGAAGAACAAGTATGCCCTGGTGCTGGAGCCCGGCCGCGGCGGCGGGCGGGTAGTCACCAGCCGCAAGGGCGTTGCGATGTACCGGCTGGTGGTGCACGGCCGCCCCGCCCATGCCGGGGGCGCCCACGCGGAGGGCCGCAGCGCGCTGCGCGAACTGGCGCAGCAGATCGTCGCCATCGAGGCGATGACCGACTACGCGCGCGGGGTGACGCTGAACGTCGGGCGCGCCGAGGGGGGCAGCGCCGGCAACGTGGTGCCCGAGCACGCCTGGTGCTCGATCGACCTGCGGGTGCCCAGCCAGGAAACCGCCGACGAATTCGACGCCCGCCTCAGCGCCCTCGCGCCGGTGACGCCGGACGTGACGCTGGCGGTGACCGGCGGGCTGAACCGGGCGCCTTACCGCAAGGCCGACCGGCCCGACATCGCGGCGCTGTTCGAACAGGCTCGCCAACTGGCTGCCGGGCTCGGATGGGCGCTGGAGGACCTGCCCAGCGGGGAGAAGTCGGGCGGCTCGGACGGTCAGTTCTGCGTGCCCTACTGCGCCGTGCTGGACGGGCTGGGGCCGTACGGCGGGGGCAGCCACACGGCGGAGGAGTGGCTGGACCTGGAGACCATCCCGGTCCGCGGCAACCTGCTGCTGCACCTGCTGCAGTCGCTGGCGTAGCGCCGGCCCCGGACCGCCCTCTGCGGTCCGGGGCTTCTTCGGAGCGAGCCGGCAATTCCGGGCAACCGAACGGGACGCGAATTCCGATGGACATTGGCGCGTTCCGGCTGCCCTCACTTAAAAGAAAACGAAACACCGCCCTTGAAGAGGTTCTGCGAAGTGCTTCGTGCATAGCCGCCGAACACGAGAATCCGGTCGGCCGCGCGGTAGGTCGCCGTGGCACTTCCGGCGCCTTCGCTGTCGTAGCTGGCACCGCTGAAGGTGAGCGAAAAACGGTCGCCGGCATTGGGCGGCACGATGGTCATGGCGGCCGACAGGGCAATGCCCTGCGCGGCGCGGGAGCGGAGCTGCGCGACGTCGGAGCGGAGCTGCGCGACGTCGGGGCGGAGCTGCGCGAGGCCGGTCGACAGATCCTGTGAGCTGGCGAAAGCGCTGAGCGGCAACGTATAGCCAGAGCCGTTGCAGCCGCCGGAGCCGCCAGGGGGCGCCGCAACGCAGCCGCCAGTGGGCCGCGACAGTTCGACCACATCCGAATTCAGGTTGACTGGTCCGTTCTGGATGGCCGGGCCGCCTTGAAAGACGATCGGGCCGACATTGACGTTGGCAAACGACGACTGCGCATGGGCACCGGCCGCGCAGAGCAAACCGAGCGCAATGGTGGCAAGGCATATTCGTGATCTGGTCACGGTCACCTCCCCTTCGTTCCGAGTGGGCAATGCCGGACGTTGGCATTGTCGTGACATAATGGAATCAAAACGCCACGCTTACGAGCCCGGGCGAATCTCCGGGCCGGCGAACAGCACGCGTGCGCGCCAGGGAGAACACGGTCCTGCCACCGGCGGCCTTGTCAGGTCTCGTCGCTCCACCGGGCCGCGGCGTCCGCGTCGGCCTCGCGGGCGGCGACCCAGGCCGTGCCGCCGTCGGCGAATTCTTCCTTCTTCCAGAATGGCGCGCGCGTCTTCAGCCAGTCGATCAGGAAGGCCGTGGCCTCCAGCGCCGCCTGGCGATGCGCCGCGGCGGCGACCACCAGCACGATGTTTTCTCCCGGGCTCAGCCGCCCGACCCGGTGGATCAAAGTGCAGCCCAGAAGGGAAAAACGTTGCTCCGCCGCCGCGGCGATGCGCGCCATCGCGCGTTCGGTCATGCCCGGATAGTGCTCCAGCGTCATCGCCGCGATCGCCCGCTCGCCGGAGTGCGCGCGCACCGTGCCGACGAAGCAGCCGAGGCCGCCGATGTCGGTGCGCCCGGCCGCCAGGGCGGCGACTTCGGCGCCGATGTCGAAATCCGCCTGCTGGACGCGGACCGTGGCCATGCTCAGCCGCCGGTCACGGGCGGGAAGAAGGCAACCTCGTCGCCGGCGGCGACCGGTGCGTCGGGGGCGGCGAATTCCTGGTTGACCGCGCAACGCACCTGCGCGGTGGCGGCGAAGGCGGCGGCGTGCACCGGGCCGCGGCCGCGTTGCCAGGCCAGCAGGTCGCCCACCGTGGCCACGCCGGCGGGCCGCGGCACGGTTTCTTCCGCGGCGTCAAGCCGTTCGCGCAACCAGGCAAAATACAGCAGCCGCAGCGTGTCGGGGTTCGCCATGACGGCCCGACGCGACGGGGTCAGCGCGGGTTCGGCACGCTGGTGACGCTGCCGTCCGCGCCGATCAGTGTGCTGGTGCCGTTGCCGTTGGGCACGATGATGCCGGTGCCGCCCTTGGGGTCGATATAGGTTTGCACCCCGTTGCCGGTCTGGGTGCCCAGGACCTGCCCGCCCGGGGTCGCGTAGGAACGCACCGAGGGGTTCGATGCCGGCGGCATGGCGGGCGGGGCCCTGCCGGCCTGCGGCGTGGGGGTGGCCGGCATGGCAGGCGCCGGACCCGGCGGGGTCGAGCTGCCGCGCGGCGTCGGGCGCGCCGGCGCCGGTGACGTCGGGTTTTCCATCATCTGGTTCTGCTGGCGCTGGATGTCCTGCAGCGTGGGCTCGGGCGCCACCGGGCCGGGCCAGACATCGCCCGGCTCGGGCGTCAGCGGCTGCTGCTCCACCTGCTTGCCCATCGCCCGCTGGACGTTCGGCGCGCTGCCGATGGGCTGGTTGGGGTTGAGACGGTAGGTCTGGGTGTCGGCCATGAATCCGCCGAAGCCGTCGAACGGATTGCCCACCATGGACTGGCAGGCCGGCAGCAACAGGGTCAGGCCCAGCAGGGCGAAGCGCCGCATGGTCGGAAATCCTTGTCGCGCAGTCGATTCGGGCGGCCGGGGAGGCGCCCGGGAATTCAATGTGCCTTCGTCACGGCCGCGGCTCAAGTGGCGTGGTCCTGTGCGCCGGATCGGAGCAGGAAGGCAAGTGCCCAATCGACGATCGCCGCCGGGTCGTTCAGCGGCAGCACCGGCCGGTCGCAACCGGGCAGGTCGGCATCGGCCGCCACCGCCACGATGTCGTCGCGACCCGGCCAGATCGGCGGCCGTTGCAGGGCGGGGCGGTGCACTTCGAGTTTCGGATGGGGATTGGCCTTGAACCCTTCCACCAGCACCAGGTCGACCGGGCTCAACCGCGCCAGCAGCTCCGCCAGGGGGGGCTCACCGGCATGCAACTCGTGCATCAGCGCCCAGCGCAGGCTGCTGGAGATCAGCACCTCGGTGGCCCCGGACTGGCGATGGCGCCAGGAATCCTTGCCGGGCTGGTCCAGGTCGAAGCCGTGATGGGCGTGCTTCACGGTGGACACCGACCAGCCGCGGGCGATGAACCGCGGCACCAGTTCTCCCAGCAGCGTGGTCTTGCCGCTGCCGGACCAGCCGGTTACGCCGAATACCTTCACCAGCGGCTTGCCTTCATTCCCTGACCGCCCCGGGAGGCGACGTGCCGGCATGCCGCAGGCCGGCGGTCAGGTAGTCCCAGCCGGTCACCAGCGTCAGCAGGGCGGCCCCCCAGAGCATGGCCTCGCCGATCAGCGCGACCGGCAGCCAGGGGATGTGCAGCAGGACAGCGGTGCTGTCGCCCGCCAGCAGCGTGCCCAGCGCGCCCATCTGGAACCCGGTTTTCCACTTGGCCAGGCTCGTCACCGGCAGGCCGATGCGCAGCCCGGCCAGGTACTCGCGCAGCCCGCTGACCAGGATTTCGCGCAGCATGATCACGATCGCGGGATAAAGCCCGGCCATGCTCAACCGGCCATTGCCGACCAGCATCATCAGCGCGGCGCCGACCAGCAGCTTGTCGGCGATCGGGTCCAGCATGCGGCCGAAATCGGACGATTGGCCCCGCTCGCGCGCCAGCTTGCCGTCGAAGTAGTCGGTCAGGGCGGCCAGGCTGAACACGACGCAGGCCAGCAGGTCCGCCAGCGGCATGTGCACCGCCACCAGTCCGACCAGCAGCGGGATGGCGGCGATGCGCGACAGGGTCAGCACATTTGGCAGGTCGGTGAGCATGCGGCGCAGCATAGGGCGAAACCCCGGGCAGGTCAGCACACCCACTTCAGGCGGTGCCTGCAATGTGCGTCCCCGGGTGGAAATGCGCATAGATCAGGCGGGCGATCGTGCGCGAGATGCCCGGCGCCGCCTCCAGGTCGTGCAGCCCGGCCTGGCCGACCCCGCGGGCGGAGCCGAAATGGTTCAGCAGGGCGCGCTTGCGGCCCGGACCGATGCCCGGGATCTCGTCCAGTTCGCTGGTCACCAGCGCCTTCGCCCGCCCGGCGCGATGCGTCGAGATGGCGAAGCGGTGCGCCTCGTCGCGCAGGCGCTGGAGGAAATACAGCACCGGGTCGCGCGGCGGCAGTTGGAACGGCGCCCGTTCGTCCAGGTGGAACCACTCCCGCCCGGCATCGCGGTCCGGCCCCTTGGCGATGGCCACCAGCTTGACGTCGTGCACGCCCAGTTCGGTCAGCACCGCCCGCGCCGCCGAGAGTTGGCCGGCGCCGCCGTCGATGAGCAGGAAATCGGGCCAGCCCGGCGGCGGCGCGTCCGGGTCGGCGTTCTCGCGCAGCGCGCGGCCGAAGCGGCGTTCCAGCACCTCGCGCAGCATGGCGAAGTCGTCGCCCGGCGCGATCGGCCCGCGGATGGCGAATTTCCGGTAGGCCGCTTTCACGAAGCCCTCGGGGCCGGCGACGATCATGACGCCATAGGGCTTGCTGCCCATGATGTGGCTGTTGTCGTACACCTCGATCCGCTCGGGACGGGCGGACAGGCCGAACAGCTCCGCCACGCCGTCGAGCAGCCTGGCCTGTCCGGCGCTTTCGGCCAGGCGGCGTTCCAGCGCCTCGCGCGCGTTCAGCGCGGCATGCGCCACCACGGCGTGCTTCTCGCCGCGCCGGGGCACCGCGATCTCCACCCGGCCGCGGCCGCCGAAGGCCTGCGCCTTCAGGCGCAGCGCCTCCTCGATCAGCGCCTGCTCGGGCAGGTCGCGGTCGAGCAGCAGCAAGGGCGGCGGCGGCTTGTCGTCGTAGAACTGGCCGACGAAGGCGGCCAGCACCTCGGCCGCCTCCTCGCCCCTGGCCTGGGCGGGGAAGAAGGCGCGATTGCCGTTGTTGCGGCCGCCGCGGATGAAGAACACCTGCACGCAGGTCTGCCCGGCCGCCTGCCAGGCGGCGATGACATCGGCATCGGTCAGGCTGGCCGGGTTGATCACGTCGGTGCTCTGCACATGCGTCAGCGCGCGGATGCGGTCGCGGATGGCGGCGGCGCGCTCGAACTCCAGCGCCGCCGCCGCCGCCTCCATTTCGTTCGCCAGTTCCTGCTGCACCGCGCCCTGCCGGCCGGACAGGAAGGCCCTGGCCTGCGCCACCAGCGCGGCATAGCCGGCGCGATCGATGCGGCCCACGCAGGGCGCCGAGCAACGCCGGATCTGGTGCAGCAGGCAGGGGCGCGAGCGGTTGGCGAACACCGTGTCGGCGCAGGAGCGCAGCAGGAACACCCGCTGCATGGCGGTGACGGTCTGGCTGACCGCCCAGGCCGAGGCGAACGGCCCCCAATAGCTGCCCTTGCGCGTGCGGGCGCCGCGATGCTTGGCGATCTGCGGGAAGTCGTGGTCTTCGGTGAGCATCAGCCAGGGGTACGACTTGTCGTCGCGCAGCAGGATATTGTAGCGCGGCTTCAGCCGCTTGATCAGGTTGGCCTCGAGCAGCAGCGCCTCGGCCTCGGTGTGGGTGGTGACGATTTCCATCGCCGCGGTTTCCGCCACCATCCGCCGCAGCCGCTCCGGCAGGCGGGCCACCTGGATGTAGGCGGCGACGCGCTTTTTCAGCGCCCGGGCCTTGCCGACGTACAGCGCCTCCCCCTTGGCATCGAGCATGCGGTAGACGCCCGGCGTCAATGGCAGGGTGTCCAGCGTCGCCTCGATGACGGCGGCGCCGCGCGGCGGGTCGGGCAGAATGATATCGCTCATCGGTATTGCATTAGGCGAGACCGGCCATGTCGCTCAAGCGCGTCGGGCGGCAAATCCGGGGCACGCTTTGCCACCCGGGCGCGAGCAGCGGGGATGTCCACCGTTTCTGTGGATAAGCTTGTGCGCAAAGCCTCGATGAACAGGCCAAGAGCCGGGAATCCCTGGCCTTCATCATTTTGCCCAATTTGGATGCACCCGACCTAACCATCTGAATTTGTTCAATAGAAATATTGCAAGCTTGTCATATGATGAACAGCGGCCGGCATGTGCCTGGAATCGCAGGGAGGCAACAGGGTACGTGGACAAAATTCACGCCCGCCGCCGCCCGGCCACGCTATCGACGGCCTCGCGAGATGATAACGCAGCAGGATATCCACTCTTTGGCGAAATCGCCCGGCGCCGCCCTACTCCACGACGGGCGGTTCCTGTGTCGGACTCCATTGCAGGTGCTGTCCTCCGTCAAGCGCCAGCATTTGCCCGGTCATCGCGGGCAGCGCCAGGATCGCGAGCGCGGCGCGGGCCACCTCGTCCGGGCCGGTGCCGCGCCCCAGCGGCGTCAGCTCGCTCTGCCGCGCGAATTGCGCCGCGGTCTGCCGCGAACTGGCCAGCGCCGGCCCGGGACCGATGGCGTTGACGCGGATGCGCGGGGCCAGCGCGAGCGCCATGCTCCGGGTCAGCGTCCACAGCCCTGCCTTGGACACCGTGTAGGAGACGAAATGCGGCGTCAGCGACCACACGCGCTGGTCGAGCATGTTGATCACGACGCCTTCGGCCGCCGCCGGCAGGGCCAGCGCGAAAGCCTGCATCAGCACGAAGGGAGCGCGCAGGTTGGTCTCGATGTGCCGGTCCCAGCTTGCCCTGGTGGCATCGTGCCATTCGTCGCGTTCGAAGGTGCTGGCGTTGTTGACCAGCACGCCGACCGGCCCGAGCACTGTCGTCGTGGCCGCCAGCAGGCCGCGCGCGGCGGCTTCGTCCGTCAGGTCGGCCGTCAGCACGACGGCGCGACGGCCGCGCGCGCGGATCGCCGTCGCGGTCTGCTCCGCTGCGTCCGCGCTGCTGTGGCAGTGCACCGCGAGGTCGAATCCCGCGTCGGCCAGCGCCAGGGCGATGGCGCGGCCGAGCCGCTGCGCACCGCCGGTCACCAGGGCGACACGCGGGATGGCGGCGGGGATGGCGGCATGCGGGTCCGTCATGGATGAAGTGCTGCCACGAACGCCGCGGGGCCGCCAGGGGTGGGGTTGCGGACGGCGCGGGCGATCATTGCGGCAACGCCGCAACACATTTGTCCTATCCGCGCCATGAATCGGCCAACATCAACGCCGAACGTGCGGACCTGAAGGCGATGTGTTAATAGTGGCCGCCGGCCCGGCGCAGCATAACGGGACAATTCAGGTGATTACGCGACGATTCCTGCTCGGCCATGGCGTTGCCGTCAGTTTCCTGGCTCCCGCCATCGCGGCGCCGCTCTCCCCGCGCGCGGCCGCCCGGCCGCAGACGCCGCCGCGCGTGCAGCCTCTGGTGCTGCTGGACCCCGGCCACGGCGGCAAGGATCCCGGCGCGATCGGCGTTTCGGGCACCTACGAAAAGATCATCGCGCTGGATGCCGCGCAGGAGTTGCGACGGCAACTGCTGGCCTCGGGCCGTTACCGGGTGGAACTGACCCGCACGCGCGATGTTTTCATCCCGCTGGAGGACCGCGTCGGCATCGCGCAGAAGCATGGCGCGGCGCTGTTCGTGTCCATGCATGCCGACGCCTTGTCCGATCCGCATGTGCGCGGCGCCAGCGTCTACACGCTGTCCGACACCGCCTCGGACGCGCAGACCGCGGCGCTGGCGCGGCGGGAGAACGCGGCCGACCGGTTCGGCGGACCCGCTTTCCGCGACGCCTCCCCGGAAGTGGCGCGCATCCTGGCCAGCCTGGTGCGCCAGGAGACGCGGGTGGGGTCGGCGCGGATGGCACACAGCGTGGTGGAGCAACTGCACCGCGACCTGCCGCTGCTGCAGCATCCGTCGCGCCATGCCGGCTTCATGGTGCTGAAGGCGGCCGATATCCCCAGCGTGCTGGTGGAGATGGGATTCATGTCGAACCGGGCGGACGAGGCGGCGTTGCGCCGGGCGAACCATCGCGCGCGGGTGGCGGCGGCTATGAAACGGGCCGTGGATGCCTATTTCAATGGAGCCGGCGGAACGGTCACGGCGCGACGCATGGCGGGGTGACTGCGGTAGCGATTTTCCGCCGTGCAATATGGGTGTAGCGAACCGGCATGAGCGAGCCGTTGCAGGCGGGCGAGAAGCTCGCGTCTTCCACTTCCGGGCCGAAGCCGCCGAAGGGTGCGCGTGTGCGCCCGCGGCGGCGGCTGCGCTGGCTGGGCCGCCTGATGGGCGCGCTCGGCGGCCTGGCGGTGCTCGGGGGCGGCGTGGCCGCCATCGCCGGCTACCTGGCCTATGAGCGGTATTCCGCTGGGCTGCCGGATGTCGAGGGGCTGCGCCACTACCAGCCCCGGGTGATGAGCCGGGTCTATGCGGGCGACTCGCGCCTGCTGTCGGAACTGGCCACCGAGCGGCGCATCTTCGTGCCCAATGCCGCGATTCCAGACATTGTGAAGCGGGCCTTCGTGTCGGCCGAGGACCAGAATTTCTTCATCCATCGCGGTGTCGATCCGCTGGCGATCGCGCGCGCCGCGGTGACCGACCTGATGAACTACGGCCAGGGACGCCGGCCGGTCGGCGCCTCCACCATCACCCAGCAGGTGGCCAAGAACATCCTGCTCGGCAGCAGCGAGGTGTCGCTGGCGCGCAAGGCGCGCGAGGCGATCCTGGCGATCCGGCTGGACGACGCGCTCAGCAAGGAACGCATCCTCGAGCTGTACCTCAACGAAATCTATCTCGGGCTGCAATCCTATGGCGTGGCGGCGGCGGCGCAGGCCTATTTCAACAAGCCGCTGGACGAACTGACGCTGCCGGAGGCCGCTTTCCTGGCGGCGCTGCCGAAGGCGCCGAACAACTACAACCCGTTCCGCTTCGCCGATGCGGCGAAGGCGCGGCGCGACTGGGTGCTCGACCGCATGGCCGAGGATCGCGTGATCACCGCCGAGCAGGCCGCGGCGGCGAAGGCGCAACCGATAGCGCCGGCGCAGTTCCGCCGGCCCGACACGCTGACCGGGGCCGAGTATTTCGCCGAGGAGGTCCGCCGCCGGCTGATCGAGCAGTTCGGCGCCGAGCAGACCACGCAGGGCGGGCTGGTGGTGCGCACCTCGCTCGATCCGGCGCTGCAGGCCGCGGCCGACCGCGCGCTGCATGACGGGCTGATGCGCTACGACCAGCGTCGCGGCGGCTGGCGCGGGCCGGTGGCGCGGCTGGAGGCCAACCCGGCGCTGCGCACGACCTGGGCCGCCCAGCTTGGCCGGATGGCCCGCCCGCCCGGCATGCTGACGGACTGGCGGCTGGCGGTGGTGCTGGAGTCGACCGATACCGAAGCCAAGCTCGGCGTGCTGGAGCGCGGCCCCGCGGCGACGCCCCGGATGCTGCCGATGCAGCTTGCCGATCTTGGCTGGGCGCGGCCGATCCAGGTGCCCGCCGGCGCCGTGGCGCCGCCGCCGGGGGTGACGCCGGGGCCGGCGCCACGCCGCATCGGCGACGTGGTGAAGCCGGGCGATGTGGTGATGACGGACCTCGCACCCGCGGTGGCGGCGCAGGGCCGTACATCGGCGCGGCCGGAGCGGCTGCTGCTGCGGCAGATCCCGCTGGTGCAGGGCGCGATCGTCTCGCTCGATCCGCGCACCGGCCGGGTGCTGGCGATGGCGGGTGGCTGGAGTTTTGAACTCTCGCAATTCAACCGGGCGACCCAGGCACAGCGGCAGCCCGGCTCCAGCTTCAAACCGTTCGTCTACGTGACGGCGCTGGCGAGCGGGGTGTCGCCGTCGCAGCGCTTCCTGGATGCGCCGTTCGTGCTCGACCAGGGCGCGGCGGGGAAGTGGCGGCCGAGCAATTTCGAGATGGACTTCCAGGGCCCGGTGCCGCTGCGCGTCGCACTGGAGAAGTCGCTGAACCTGGTGACGGTGCGGGTGGCCAACCAGGTCGGCATGGAAGCGGTGGCGCAGACCGCCATCGGCTTCCACCTGGTCGACGACATGCCGCGGGTGCTGCCGGCGGCGCTGGGCGCGGTGGACACCACCGTGCTGCGCGAGGCCGGCGCCTATGCGGGGCTGGCCGAGGGCGGGCGCGACGTGGTGCCGACGCTGATCGACAGCGTGCAGGACAGCAACGGCCAGGTGATCTGGCGGGCGCCCGCCCTGACCTGTCAGGGTTGCGACGACCCGCAGCATCCGCCGGTGCTGACCGACGAGCGCAAGCAGGTGGTCGACCCGGCCAGCACGTTCCAGGTTGTGACCATGATGCAGGGCGTGGTGAGCCGCGGCACCGGGTTCACGGCCGGGCAGGGGCTGGGGCGGGCGATCGCCGGCAAGACCGGCACCAGCCAGGATTTCCAGGACGCCTGGTTCGCCGGCTTCACGCCCGACCTGGTGACCGTGGTGTGGGTGGGCTACGACACCCCGACCACGCTGGGCAACAACGAGACCGGCGCGGCGGATGCGGCGCCGATCTGGCACGACTTCATGGCGGTGGCGTTGAAGGCGCGGCCGAAGCTGAACTTCGTGGCCCCGCCGGGGGTGACGATGGCGAGCTGGGATTCCGGCTTCGGCACCATCACCGATGCGTTCAAGCCCGAGCAGGTGCCCGGCGCCTCCGGACCGATCGGGGGCGCACCGACCGCCGCCGCCGTGCCGGATGCCGCCGGCGGGCCGCCGCCGCAGGCCGCCGGGGTCGACAGCGGCCTGGGCGGGCTGTATTGACGCTGCCTTTCCCGCGGAGCGCACAGCAAGATGTCCGCCGAGGCCGATGCCCTCAACGAGCAGATCAAGCAGTCGGTGGCACTGCTGAGGAGGCATCTTTGACTGGGATGCCGCCAATGTCCGCCTCGAAGAACTGAACAACCGCGCTGAAGACCCCGACCTCTGGAAGGACCAGGCCGCGGCGCAGGCGCTGATGCGCGAGCGCAACCGGCTGGCCAGCGGGATCGACGGCGTGCTGGCGCTGGAACGCGAGGTCGGCGACGCCATGGACCTGACCGCCCTGGCCGAGGCCGAGGGCGACGCGGCCATGGTGGCGGACGGCATGGCAACCCTGCGCCAACTCGCCGACGAGGCCAAGCGACGGGAAATCGAAAGCCTGCTGTCCGGCGAGGCCGACGGCAACGACGCCTATGTCGAGATCAACGCCGGCGCCGGCGGCACCGAGGCGCAGGACTGGGCCGAGATGCTGGAGCGCATGTACACGCGCTGGGCCGAGCAGCGCGGCTACAAGGTGCAGAAGCTGGAGGAGAGCGAGGGCGAACAGGCCGGGGTGAAGTCGGTGACGCTGCAGGTGAGCGGGCCGAGCGCGTACGGCTGGCTGAAGACCGAGGCGGGCGTGCACCGGCTGGTGCGCATCAGCCCGTTCGACGCGGCGGCGCGGCGGCACACCAGCTTCGCCAGCGTGTGGGTCTACCCGGTGGTGGACGACAGCATCGAGATCGAGATCAACGAGGCCGACCTGAAGGTGGACACCTACCGGGCCTCGGGCGCCGGCGGGCAGCACGTGAACAAGACCGAAAGCGCCATCCGCATCACCCATGTGCCGAGCGGCATCATCGTGGCCTGCCAGACCGACCGCAGCCAGCACCGCAACCGGGCGACCGCGATGGGCATGCTGAAGGCGCGGCTGTACGAGCGGGAACTGCAGCGGCGCGAGGCGATTTCGGCGGCGCAGGAAGACGCCAAGACCGAGATTGGCTGGGGCCACCAGATCCGCAGCTATGTGCTCGCCCCATACCAGTTGGTGAAGGACCTGCGCACCGGCGTGGAAACCGGCAATCCGGAGGCGGTGCTGGGCGGCGCGCTCGATGCGTTCATGGCGGCGGCGCTGGCGGCCCGGGTGGGCGCCACCCGCAGCGAGGCAAGCGCGCAGGCGCAGTAGCGGGGCGTATTCCGCCGATCAGGCCGAGGACAGCATGACCGTTTTCAACCTTCCCTATGGCAAGGGCCATATGGAGATCCGCATTCCCGACGACCGCCTTGTCGGCGTGCTCGAATCGCGGGCCGCCGCCTACCGGCCCACGGCGACGGAAGCGGAACAGGTGCGGGCGGCGCTGGAAAACCCGATCGGCTCGCCTGGGCTGCGCGACCTCGCGAAGGGGCGCGACAAGGTCGTCATCATCACCAGCGACCATACGCGCCCGGTGCCTACCCGCATCATCGCCCCGCAGATGCTGGCGGAAATTCGCCGCGGCAATCCGAGGGCGGACATTACCTTCCTGGTGGCGACCGGCTTCCATCGGGCCAGCACGCGCGGGGAACTGGCGGAGAAGTTCGGCCCGGAGCTGCTGGCGGCCGAGAAGATCGTGCTGCACGACTGCACGGATGCGGCCGCGCTGACCCATGCCGGCCGGCTGCCCTCGGGCGGCGAGCTGGTGATCAACCGGCTGGCGATGGAAGCCGACCTGCTGGTGGCGGAAGGCTTCATCGAGCCGCACGTGTTCGCCGGTTTTTCCGGCGGGCGGAAGAGCGTGCTGCCCGGCATCGTCAGCAAGGTTACCGTGCTGGCCAATCACTGCGCCGAATTCGTCATGCACGAAAAGGCGCGGTCGGGCAGCCCTGATGGCAACCCGATGCATATCGACATGCTGCATGCCGCCCGGACGGCGCGGCTGGCGTTCATCGTCAACGTCGTGCTCGACGCCGACCGGAAGATCATCCGCGCGGTTGCCGGCGACGCGGAGCAGGCGCACCTGGCGGGCTGCCGGTTCCTCGGCGAGCTGGCCGCCGTCGAGGCCAGGCCGGCGGATATCGTGGTGACCACCAATGGCGGCTATCCGCTCGACCGGAACCTCTACCAGCACGGCAAATCGCTGTGCGCGGCCGAGGCGACCTGCCGGGAAGGCGGTGTCATCATTGCTTGCGGCGCGATGATCGACGGCATCGGCAGCGCGGAGATGTATGCCGACCTGAAAACCGGCGCCCGGGCGACGATGGAGCGGATCATGGCCGTCGACCGCAACGCGACCGTGCCGGACCAGTGGGCGACGCAGATCATGGCGCGCATCATGCTGAAGCACATGATTATCTTCGTCACCCGGGAGTGCGACCACCGGCTGATCGAGGACATGGGGTGCCGGGCGGCCGATACGTTCGCGGCGGCGATGGCGATGGCGGAGGCGATCGTGGGGCCGCGGGCGGGCATTACGGTCGTGCCCGATGGCGTGGCGGTGATTGTCGGCCAGCCGGCGGACAGGGCGCGACACGCCGACATATGAATACGATATCGTAACAATTAGAACGCGCCTGGGCCTGGCGGGGTCATGCCGGTTTTTCGGGCAGCCCGAGCAGCACGTGCCAGGGGAAGCCGGAGCAGCGCGGAGCGTCGTCGCCGGGTGGCGGGAACGCGGGGCGTCGCGCCGGTGCGGGGGGTGGCACGGCC
>CAIMEK010000713.1 GCA_903839965.1 uncultured Acetobacteraceae bacterium
CGGCGGCAACGCCACCGGCGGCGCCGCCAGCGGCAGCGGCCGGGCCATCGCCTGCTCGGCCATCCCCAGCGCGTCCTGCGCCGCATTCCACGCCGCCTCCGCCGACTGCCCCGCGCGCGGATAGACCGGGGCGGCCAGGGTGAGCAGGTCGGTGACGTTGTCGAAGATGGCATACAGCGTCGGCCGCGCCAGCAACGCATCCGGCACGTCGATGCTGGCCTGGTTCTTTGCCGGCAGGCGCTCCATCAGGCGCACCATGTCGTAGCCCAGGTAGCCGATCAGCCCGCCGCACATCGGCGGCAGGCCTTCCGGCAGGACCAGGCGCGATTCGTTCACCACCGCGCGCAGGCTGTCCAGCGCCGGCCGCTCGTCCGCGACGAAGGCGAAGGGCGCGGACAAGGCGTGGCGGTTCAGCTCCGCCCGTCCGCCGCGGCAGCGCCATACCAGGTCGGGCTGCAGCCCGATGATGGAATAGCGGCCCCGGCTGGCGCCGCCCTCCACGCTTTCCAGCAGGAACGTATTGGGCTTGCCGTGCGCCAGCTTGAGGAAGGCGGCCACCGGGGTTTCCAGGTCGGCCACGGCGCGTCGCCACAACAGGGTGCCGCGCCCTTGCTCGTAGTCCTGCCTGAACTCGGCATAGCCGGAGGGGGCGTCGGCATCCATCGGTCGGGGTTCCTCGCTGGACGAAACGATCAATCGGTGCGGGTCATCGAATCGAGCACCGTTCGGTTCACCTGCGGCTTGGCACGCTCGCGCACGGCGGTGGCGTAGACGCCCTCCATGTCGCTGGCGATCGCCTGGTTGAGCGCCTCGCGCACCTGGCCATAGCCGATCGGGTCGTTGGCCGGGTCGGGGTTCTCGATGTCGCGCAGCACCGCCACCATGAAACCGTCGGCGGTTTCCACCATGGTCGGCTCGCCGGGCTTCAGGCTGAACAGCGGGTTGATGAGCTGCGCCGGCACCCCCTGGACGGGCGTGGCGCGGCCGGTCGGCGGCAAATGCAGCACCGGCAGGCCGGCGGCGGCCGTCTCCAGGCTCTGCCCGCCCTTGACCGCCGCGAGGATATTCGCCGCGGTCGCTTCCTGGGTGTGACGGATGGCATCGCGGGTCCAGTCCGAGCGCACGGCATCGATGACCTTGGCGATCGGCCGGGGCGTCGGCGGGTCGATATCTTCCACCGTGACGGCGAAATAGCCCGCGCCGGCGCCCTCGGCTCCGGCCGGGACGAGTTTCGGCAGATCGCCCTTTTTCATCTGGAAAGCCGCCTGGATCAGGGCGTTGCGCACCTCCTCATTGCCGGGGATCGGCGCCGGCTCGCCGGTCGGCGTATTGCCCTGCGCGTCCAGCGTGCCGGTGACCGCGGCCAGTCCCATGTCGCCCGGCAGGTTGTCGAGCGGCACGCCGCCGGACAGCAGGTCCTCGATCTTGTTGGCGCGGTCGTACATCAGGTCCGACGCCTTGTCCGCGATCACGCGGCGGCGCAGTTCGTCGCGCGCCTGGTCCAGCGTCTTGACCGTGCCATCGGTCACCTTGGTGACCCTGAACGCATACCAGCCCAACGCGGTCTGCACCGGCGGCCCGACCGCATCGGCGGGCGCGTCGAACACGGCCGCGGCCAGTTCGGGGGAAGGGATCTGCTCGCGGGTGGAATCGCTCAGGTCGACCGGCGTGCCGCCTTCCTTGCCCGCTGCCGCCTGGATCGCCGGCCAGTCGGCCCCGGCGAGCCACTGCGCCGCCAGCGCCTTCGCCTTCGCCTCGTCGGGCAGCAGCACCACCTCGGCGCTGCGCTTCTCGGGCAGGTTGTAGCCGGCCTTGGCCTGTTCGTAGGCGCCGCGCAGATCGTCGTCGGTCACCTGCACGTCCCCGGCGAGCGCATCGGGCGACAGGATCACCGCCTTGATGCGGCGCATCTCGGGAGTCGAATACAGGTCCTTGTGATTCTCGTACCAGCGGTCGAGCTGCGCCGCGCTGGGCGCCGGCGGCGCGGGGGCCGCGGCGAACGGCAGGTCCACCGCGTCGGCGGTGCGCTTTTCCTGCTGGAAGGCGTAGACCGCCTTGACCATCACGTCGGGCGCGACGGCGCCGGAATGCACCGTCTCCAGCACCTGGCGGTGCAGGATGTCCAGCCGCAACAGCGTCAGGAAGCGCGACTCCGTCAGGTTGTTGGTGGTCAGCGCCTGCTCGAATACCCGCCGGTCGAACTTTCCGTCGGGGCCGCGGAAGGCGGGGATCTGCAACGTGGCCTGGCGGATCGCCTCATCCGGCACGACGATGCCCATCGCGACGGCGGCCTGGGACAGCGCGGTCTGGGTGATCAGCCGGTCCAGACTTTGCTGGGCAATGCCCCGCTTGATCTCGGGCGTCGGGTCGGTGCGCCCGCCCAGCATGCGCGTGACCTGCGCGAGCTGGCGATGATAGGCGTCCTGCAACTCCGGCAACTCGATGCGCTGGCCGCCCACGGTAGCCACCGAGGTGTCCGACATTCGGCCGGATATCAGCTGCAGAAGGTCGCTGCCGACGCCCCAGGCGACGAACAAAGCGATGAGAAACGCGAAAAACAGGCGCGCCAGCCACGAGTTCAGGCCGTTGCGGAGCATACCAAGCATAGGGGATCCCACGCGAAAAGCGCCGCACCATAGGTCGCCGCCCCTTGGTTTGCCAGCCTCCCTACGGTAGGAGCGGGCACCGCCAACGCAGGAGCGACGCACGATGGGCCAGCTGATCGCCGGAAACTGGAAAATGAACGGATTGCTGGCCGAGGCGATGGCGCTGGCGAAGGCCATCGCGAACGGCGCCGGCGGCCTGGCCTGCGACCTGCTGGTCTGCCCGCCCGCCACCGTCATCCGACCCGTTGGCGGGGCGCTCGCCGGCACGCCCGTCGCGGTCGGCGGCCAGGACTGCCACGCCGCCGTCAAGGGGGCGCATACCGGCGACCTCGCCGCCGCCATGCTGCGCGACGCCGGCGCGTGCTGGGTGATCCTCGGCCACTCCGAACGCCGCACCGACCACGGCGAAACCGACGCCCAGGTGGCCGCCAAGGTCGCCGCCGCCGTCGCCGCCGGGCTCACCCCCATCGTCTGCGTCGGCGAGACCGAGGCCGAGCGCCTGGCCGGCCGGCAGGAGGCGGTGGTGGGAACCCAGCTCGCCGGGTCGCTGCCCGGGGATTTCGCCGGGGTGGTCGCCTATGAGCCGGTCTGGGCCATCGGCACTGGCCGCACGCCGACCGAGGCCGATGTCGCCGCCATGCACGTCTTTATCCGCGCCGTGCTGCTGCGCCGGCTCGGCCCGTCCGGGCAGGCCGTGCGCATCCTGTACGGCGGCTCAGTGAACCCGGGCAACGCGGTTGCGCTGATGGGCCTGCCGGAGGTGGGCGGCGCGCTGGTCGGCGGCGCCAGCCTGGTCGCGGCGAATTTTCTCGAGATCGCCCGCGCCGCCCGCTGATTGTGCCGGGGCCGCCGGCGATGGATGCCATGATCGATCTGGACGCCTATTTCGCGCGCATCGGCTACAGCGGTCCGCAGGCACCGACCCTGGCGACCCTGCGGGTGCTGCACGCCCTGCATCCGGCAGCGATTCCCTTCGAGAACCTCGATCCGCTGCTGGCGCGTCCGGTGTTGCTCGATATCGCCGCGGTGCAGGAGAAAATGGTCCGCCACCGGCGCGGCGGCTACTGCTTCGAGCAGAACCTGCTGTTCCGTTCGGTGCTGGAGCGACTCGGCTTCGCGGTTACCGGCCTGGCCGCGCGCGTGCTGTGGCGGATGCCGCCGGACCGGCCGCCGAACCCGCGCACCCACATGGTGCTGCGGGTCGATATCGACGACGCGCCCTGGCTGGCCGATGTCGGCTTCGGCGGCTACCTGTTCGCCGCCCCGTTCCGCCTCGCCGCCGACATCGAGCAGCGTACCGCCTCGGGGTTGCTGCGGCTGGTGCGCGACGACCCGGCCTGGACGATGCAGCTCAACCTCGCCGGGGCGTGGCAGGACGCCTACCGCTTCACCCTGGAGCCGCAGGCGCCGATCGATTACGAGGTCGCCAACTGGTACACCTCGACCCATCCCGCCTCGCGGTTCCGCACCAGCCTGCTGGCCGAGCGGTTGACGCCGCTGGTGCGCACCAGCCTGCTCAACACCCGCCTGGTTCGCCGGCATGCCGACGGACGGGTGGAGGCGGCGGTGCTGGACACCCCGGAGCGCCTGGCGGCGGCGCTGGCGGCGGAGTTCGACCTTGAGCTGCCCGCCGACCCGGCGGCCCTGTTCGCCCGCCTGCTGCCGCCCTGATCCGCGCCCGCCGTCAGCGCACGCTTTCCAATCGGGCCGGTTGCGGCTAGAAGGCGCCGCCTGCCCTCTCCGGGGATTTTCATGACCGCCGTCCTGCTCATCATTCACCTTTTCGTGACGCTCGCCCTGATCGGCGTCGTGCTGATCCAGCGCAGCGAGGGCGGCGGCCTGGGCGTCGGCACCTCGCAGGGCATGGGCTCGTTCATGAGCGGCCGCGGCACCGCCAACCTGCTCACCCGCACCACCGCCGTGCTGGCGGCCATGTTCTTCGCCCTGTCGCTGACGCTGGCGCTGCTCAACAAGGGCACCTCCGTGCAGCGCTCCATCCTTGACCTGCCGCCGGCGGGCAACACCGCTCCCGCCCTGCCGGCCGCTCCGGGCGGCATCGTTCCCGGCGGCACCGCTCCCGGCGGTTCCTCGCCGGCGCCGACCCCGGCCCCGGCGCCAGCTGCCCCCGCGCCCGCCGCCCCCGCTATCCCTGGCGGGCCATCGGTGCCGACCCGCTGACCCCGGCCAGGCGTGCGCGAGGCGCACGCCTCCCATCAGCCGCCATGCCGCCGCCGCAATTTCCGTCGACTCGGCCAGGCCGCTATACCGGCCTCCCATGACCCGGTTCGTGTTCATCACCGGCGGCGTGGTTTCCTCGCTCGGCAAAGGAATCGCCTCCGCTGCTCTCGGCGCGCTGCTGCAGGCGCGCGGTTATTCGGTCCGCCTGCGCAAGCTCGACCCGTATCTCAACGTCGATCCGGGCACCATGAGCCCGCTGCAGCACGGCGAGGTGTTCGTTACCGACGACGGCGCGGAGACTGACCTCGACCTCGGCCACTACGAGCGCTTCACCGGCGTGCACGGTTCCCGCTCCGACAATGCCACCACCGGGCGCATCTATTCCGAGGTGATTGCCCGCGAGCGCCGCGGTGACTATCTCGGCGCCACCGTGCAGGTGATCCCGCACATCACCGACGCCATCAAGGACACCATCACCCGCGACGTCGACGATCCGCACGGCCGACCCGCCGACTTCGTGCTGGTGGAGATCGGCGGCACCGTGGGCGACATCGAGAGCCTGCCGTTCCTGGAAGCCATCCGCCAGCTCGGCAACGATCTGGGCCCCGGGCAGGTGATGTTCGTGCACCTGACGCTGGTGCCGTTCATTCCGTCGGCCGGCGAGCTCAAGACCAAGCCGACGCAGCACTCGGTGAAGGAACTGCTCAACGTCGGCATCCAGGCCAACATGCTGCTGTGCCGCTGCGACCGGCCGATCCCGTCCAACGAGCGCCGCAAGATCGCGCTGTTCTGCAACGTCCACCCCGAGGCGGTGATCGCCGCGCTGGACGTCGACACCATCTACCAGGTGCCGATCAGCTACCACGCCGAAGGCATGGACCGCGAAGTGCTGCGCCATTTCGGCCTGCCGTTCGACGTCGAGCCCGACCTCGCCGACTGGCAGCGCATCGTCGACACGGTGCGCGCGCCGGAAGGCGAGGTGAAGATCGCGGTGGTGGGCAAGTACACCCACCTGCTGGACAGCTACAAATCGCTTGCCGAGGCGCTGGCGCACGGCGGCATCGCCAACCGCGTGCGGGTGAAGCTCGACTGGGTGGACAGCGAAATCTTCGAAAAGCCCGGCACCGTGGCGCGGCTCGAAGGCGTGCACGGCATCCTGGTGCCCGGCGGGTTCGGCGAGCGCGGCACCGAAGGCAAGATCGAGGCGGTGCGCTTCGCCCGCGAGCGCAAGGTGCCGTTTCTCGGCATCTGCTTCGGCATGCA
>CAIMEK010000714.1 GCA_903839965.1 uncultured Acetobacteraceae bacterium
CACCGACGCCAAGATCCCGGCCGATGCGTTGCAGGCGGCGCTGGCGGCCGGGGTGGCGGGCAGCTTCAACGCCATCACGGTCGATTCCGACACCTCCACCAGCGACTCGGTGATGCTGTTCGCCACCGGCCAGGCCAAACACGCCCGCATCCCGCCCGAGGGCGGCCGCATCCTGCGCGATTTCCGCGAGCAGCTGGCCGATTTGCTGCTCGACCTGGCGCTGCAGGTGGTGGGCGACGGGGAGGGCGCGCAGAAGCGGGTGCGCATCGATGTCGCCGGGGCTGTTTCGGCGGGGTCGGCGAAGCGGGTGGCGCTGTCGATCGCCAATTCCCCGCTGGTGAAAACCATGATCGCGGGCGAGGACGCCAACTGGGGCCGCATCGTCATGGCGGTCGGCAAGGCCGGGGAGCCGGCTGACCGCGATACGCTGAGCGTGGCCCTGGGCGGGGTATGGGTGGCGCGCAACGGCGCCGTGGTGGCGGGCTACGATGAGGCCCCGGTGGTCGCGCACATGCAGGGACGCGAGGTGCACATCGAGGTGGACCTGGCGCTGGGCCGCGGCAAGGCCACGGTGTGGACCTGCGATCTCACGCACGGCTACATCGACATCAACGGCAGCTACCGGAGCTGAGCATCAACCAGCCGCCGCGCGAGCGCCGGCAGGTCGCTCGGGCTGTAGGCGATGGCGTCGGCGCCGGCGTGTTGCAGTTCGCCCGTGCCGCCATAGCCCCAGGCGACGCCGATCGAGCGGATGCCGTTCGCCCGGGCGCCGTCGATGTCGTGGTGACGATCGCCGATCATCACCGCGCAGCGGGCGGCGAAGCCTTGCTCGGCCATGATATGCGCCAGCAACTCGGGCTTGGTGTCCAGGCGGGGCCCATCCTCGGAGCCGTAGATCGCCCGGAAATACCGGGCCAGACCATAATGCTCGAGGATCGGGCGGGCGAAGCGGGTGCGCTTGGCGGTGGCCACGAACAACGTCCAGCCCCCGGCGGCAAAGCCGGCCAGCGCCGCGGCGATGCCGGGGTAGACGACGCTGTCGTACATGCCGGTCTCGGCGTAGTGGCGGCGATAGGCCAGCGCTGCCTCGGCCACGCGCGTATCGCCCCAGCGCGCCAGCACCGTGCCGACGGTCTGCTCCATCGGCGGCCCGATCATCCAGGTGAAATCCTCGTCGGGATCGGGCGCGTGGCCGAGCGCGCGCAGCGCCGCACGCAGGCTGGCGATGATGCCGGGTCGGGAATCGGTGATGGTGCCGTCGAGGTCGAGCAGCGCAACCGGGGGGCTCATCGGCGGTAAACCTCCAGCGGGAAACGCCGGTGCAGCCAGAGCCAGCCTTCCGGCCAGTCGCGGATCCAACTCTCCAGGCGGTCGTTCATCGCCTGGGTGAGCGCCGCGATGTCGGCCTGGTGGTTGCCGGTGTAGGGCAACGGCAAGCCAGGCTGCATCACGATCCTAAAGCGCGCCGGGCCGATGCGCATGGCATAGCCGGACACCGGGGGACAGCGATAGCGTAACGCGAAGGCGGCAGCCGAGGCGGCAGTCATCGCTGGACGGCCGAACAGGCGTGCCTCGATGCCCTCGTTCATCTTCTGGTCGATCAGGATGCCGACCCGCCCGCCGCCGGCGAGGTACTGCATGGCTTCGCGAGCGCCCCTGCCGCCCTTGGTGAACAACGGCACATCGGCGCCGACTGCCGCCTGGCGCATGTCCTTGATCAAGGCATCGATCTCGGGGTTGGCCGCGGCGCGATAGAAGGTGGCGGTGGGCACGCCGCCCTGGCCCATCGCGCGCGGCATCACCTCCCAGCAGCCGATATGGGCGGAGAACATGATGACCGGCCCGCTTTTTTCGCGGCAGGCCCGAACGACGTCCTCGCCCGCCACCTCCCAACCCGGCCCCTCGGCGGCGGGGCCGAGATGGGCGAGATGCGGCAGTTCGCCGACCGTGCGGCCCAGATTCTCCCAGACGCCGCGGATAACCCTGCGGCGCGCCGCCGCGTCCAGCTCCGGCATGGCATAGCGGAGATTGATGTCGGCGATGGTGGAAACGGGCAGCAGCGGGCCGATGGCGCGGGCGACGGCGCCGCCGAGATTGGAGGCGCGGACCGGGCCGAGCCGGCGCAGCAGCGCCAGCGCGCCGGCGACAAACAGTGCCTCGGCACGGTAGCGAAACCGGCGCAGCCAGTCCTGCGTCATGCCGGCGATCCCAGCACGGGGGCCAGCAGCGCGTCGAGAGCGGCCGGGTCGTTCCACTCGAGTCGCACCTCGATCACGTGGACGCGGGCCCGCAGGTCGGGGGGCAGGCGAACGGCATCCTTGGGGGTGGTGACCGCCAGGGCATCCAGCGCTTCGGCGCGCGCCAGCAGGCGGCGGACCTCGGCTGCCGTGTAGGGATGATGGTCGGCAAAGCGAACCGTTTCCGCCAGCACGACACCGGCCGCGCGCAGACCGGCGAAGAACTTGTCCGGAATGCCGATGCCGGCGAAGGCGAGCACAGGCCGTCCGGCAAGGGCCGCGGTGCCGTGCTGCACCAGTGCGGCACGCAGGACCGGGAGTGTGGGCGGCAGGGCGCGCAAGGCAGAGTTGCGGTCTTCGCCGATCAATACGGCGGCGATGCAGCGGGCGGCGGCCGCGCCAACCGGCTCGCGCAAGGGACCGGCCGGGATGACCCGGCCGTTGCCGAAGCCGGTTCCGCCGTCGATCACGAGGATGGAGGCGTCCTTGGCAAGGCCGGGATTCTGCAGACCGTCGTCCATCACCAGCACGCCTGCGCCGTCCGCCACCGCGGCGCGTGCGCCGGCGACCCGGTCGGCGGCGACCCAGGTCGGCGCGCACGCCGCCAGCAGCAGCGCTTCGTCGCCGACGGCGGCGGCATCGTCGCGGGCAGGGTCGACACGATGGACGCCGCGGACCCGCCCGCCGTGACCACGGGTGAGGAAAGCCACCCGGTTGGCGGCCAGGCGGGCGCCGAGATCGAGTGCCAATAGGGTTTTGCCGGCGCCACCGGCGGTGGCGTTGCCGCAGCAGATCACCGGGACCGGGGCATGCCAGCCCGCCTGGGCCATGCGTCGCGCGGTCACCGCCGCATGGATGGCGCCGGCAGGGGTCAGCAGCCGCGCGAGCACGCCGGCGTGGCGCCAGAATTCAGGGGCGCGCATGGATCAGCCCAAGCAGGGTGGCGGCGACCTCGCCAGGCAGCGAGGCGGTGCGGGCCGCGGCGGCGACGCCGGCCTGCCCCATGGCATCGGCACGCGCGGGGTCGCGCAACAGCGCATCCACCCAGGCGGTCAGGGCCGCGGCGTCCGCCACCTCCGCCAATGCGCCGGCGGCGCGCAGCGCGGTCACCGGGTCGCGGAAATTCCCGGTATGCGGTCCGACGGCCACGGGGCGGCCGAGCCGGGCGGCTTCCAGCGGGTTTTGTCCGCCCTCCCCGGTCAGGCTCTTGCCGATGAAGACCGGCCCGGCCAGCCGGAAATACAGGCCAAGCTCGCCCATCGTGTCGCCGATCCAGAGCCCGGCCGATGCCGGTGGGGCCTGGCCCAACCCGCGCCTGGCCAGTTCCACGCCGGCGAGCCCCGCCGCGATGGCAGCGCCGCGCTCGGGGTGGCGCGGCACGATGATGGTGAGCAGGCCGGGGTGGGTGGCCGCCAGACCCGTGTGCACGGCGGCGGCGATCGCCTCCTCGCCCGGGTGGGTGCTGGCGGCGAGCCAAACCGGCCGGCCCTGCAGCAAGGCCTGCAGGTCGGCCAGTTCGGCCGCATCGACGGGCAATGGCGGGGCGGCGAATTTGAGGTTGCCCGGCGCGGTCACCTTGCGGGTGCCGAGCCGGCGCAGGCGTTCGGCATCCGCCTCGG
Source organism: uncultured Acetobacteraceae bacterium (assembly GCA_903839965.1). Taxonomy (GTDB): domain Bacteria; phylum Pseudomonadota; class Alphaproteobacteria; order Acetobacterales; family Acetobacteraceae; genus Rhodovastum. Next base: position 3,857 of record CAIMEK010000714.1, read on the forward strand.
ACTGCGCCTGCGCACAGGCGAAACCGGCGAACAGGCTGCGTGCCATCCGCGGTGCCAACCGCCAATGAATGAAACTGCGCGGGGAGAGGCGGGCATTGACCAGCATCATCGGCACGCCGCGTCGACGGCAGGCGGCCATCAGGTTGGGCCAGACCTCGCTTTCGACGAACCCGACCACGTCGGGACGCCAATGGTCGAGAAAACGCGCCACCCAGGCCGGCACGTCGAGCGGCACGAACCGGTGCCGGACAAATCCCGCCAGACCCAACGCCGGCAGCCGCTGCGTCAACAGCGCCGCCGAGGTGATGGTGCCGGTCGTCATCAGTACCTGGACGCCCTCGCCGGCGAGGGCCTCCAGCACCGGCAGCACGGAGATGGTCTCGCCGACGCTGGCGGCGTGCAGCCAGACCAGGCGTCCCGGCGGGCGGGGGGTGGCATCGTCGCCCCAACGTTCGGGCAGGCGCGGGGCAAGCTCGCGGCCCTGGCGCAGGCGGCGGGCCAGCATCAGCCGGAGCGCCGGAGCACCGAGCGTGGTGGCGGCGGCATAGAGCGGCAGGATCATCGGCACAGCGCGTCGGCCTCGTCGACCGCCGCGGTGATGGCCGCGGTAATGTGCGGCAGGGCCGCCTCGGCTCCGTCGCAAGGCACAACGATCGGGGCGCCGCAGACGATCGCCCCACGGCCAAAGGGCAGCGGCAGCACCATGCGATCCCAACTGGGTAGCGTCCAACGTCGGGAGGTCTGCGCCGCGCAGGGCAGCACCGGGGCGCCGGAATGCGCCGCCAGTTGGGCCACGCCGAGGGCGGCGACGCGACGTGGGCCGCGCGGCCCGTCCGGCGTGATGACGACAATGCCGCCTGCCTCCAGGGCGCCGAGCAAGGTGCGGGCGCCGGCGGCGCCACCCCGGTCCTGGCGGTTGCGATCGGTGGATCCGTAGACGACTTGGACGGTGAAGCGGCGCACCACCTCGCCGATGAAGCGTCCGTCCTTGTGGCGACTGACCAGCACGTAGGCCCGGGCACGCCCGCCGCTGCGCGCGTGCACCAGCGTCCACAATGCCGGCATCAGCGGCAGGCGTTCGTGCCAGAACGCCGCGACCACGGGGTGCAGCTCCACGTGCGGGGTCAGATAGGCCTCGCCCTGCACGGTCCAGCGGGTGGTGCGCAGTGCGAAATCCAGGTAGCGGCCAAGCAGCGCGGCGAGCTTCGCCTGTACCCAGGGCTGACGCAGCAGAATTTTCAGCATGGCTCCAGAAGCGGGCCCCGACGCATGGTCGGGGCGGGTAGCACGCGCATCCTTCCGCGGCAAATCGGATGAGCCCGGTGCAGCGACGCTGCGGGTGTCAAGCCACCATCCTGCCGCTTGCGGCCTTGCGGCGCACCGATCAGAGCGGGGAAAGCAGCAGCGCGGTGCCCTCCGGCGGCAGCGCCCCCGGCCAATCGGCCGGCGCGCGATCGAGTTCCGGGACCCGTTCGAGCAGGGCCCGATGCAGCTCCTCCCGGCGCGCCCACAGCGACCGGTACCAGGCCAGGCGTTGCGGCACCTGGTTGGCGAGCATGCGCTCCCGCGCCACCATGGCGCGCGCCGCGTCACCAATGGCGCGCGCCTGTGCCGGGTCGACCAGCAGATGGAGCAACCGCTTCTGCAATTCCGCCGCGTCGCGGAACAGCAGGCCGGTCCGCCCATCCTCGATGCTGCTTCCGTACACCACCGCGCTGGCGAGCGGGGTCACCCGGCAGGCAGCCGCTTCGATGAACTTGAGGTCGGACTTGCAGCGGTTGAACGCATTGTCGCGCAACGGCATGAAGGAGAGCTCGCTCTGCGCCAGCAGGTCCTGGTAGGTTTCGTAGTCGCACAGCGGCACGAAGCTCTTGTGCGGGGTCTGCAACGCCTCGAACAGGCCGGTGTCGGCAACGATGCGGAACCGCAGTCGCTCGCCGGCCAGGGCCGCCGCGGCGTTCAGCGCGTCGAGATAGGGCGGCCAGTCGTCCTCGCGGTTCAACCCGGCGAAGAACAACGTCAGCCGGCCGGTGTCGGCGAAATTGCGCGGCTCGGGCAAGCGCGCAATGGCATTGGGAAATACCGCCACTTCCGGGTTGGCCTGCCGCAGCAC
>CAIMEK010000715.1 GCA_903839965.1 uncultured Acetobacteraceae bacterium
CAGGGTGATGAGTGACGTCTTCGTCATGACGGGCTCGCTGAATCTGGAGTGGTGATCGAGAGGCGGTTGCCCCTCCGGTTTTCCTGTCATATTCACACATCTTGCCTGCCGGTTGTGCGGCTGATTCCGTGGGTTAGTGATGATTCGCGGGAGTAGCCGATGATCGGGATTGAATATGGGCTGGGGCGGTTCGACGACCGCCGCCTGGAAAAAGGGGGGCCGTTTTGCATGCGGCTCTGGTGGCGCGGCCATGCGCGTGTATCCGCCGGTTGGGGGGAACACGCGCGCGGGAAATTCAATTCACGCGCTTCCTGCGCAACGCCTCGGTGACGGCGGTCGAGATGGCCACGCATGCTGCGGAGCGCACGGTCGCCGGCGTCGCGGGGCGTGATGTTGTCGTGATCCAGGATACGAGCGAACTGGCGTTGGGAGGCCGGCGGATCAAGGCGAAGGGCTATGGGCCGGTTGGCAAGGGTGGCAACCTGCGCGGGCTTCTGCTGCATGCCGTTCTGGCTGTGGATGCCGGCACCGGCGGGGTGATCGGTCTGGTCGACGCCAAGGTGTGGAACCGGCGCGGAGGCAAGGCCAAGCCTCGGCGGGGGCGCAAGACAGAGGAGAAAGAGTCGCAGCGTTGGATCGACGGCACGGTCCGCGCCGGGGAGGTCTTGGCCGCGGCCGCCAGCATTACCGGCGTGTCGGACCGCGAGAGCGATATCTACGAGCACTTCGCGCGCCACCCCGCCAATGTGCACCAGATCGTGCGGGCGTGCCAAAACCGGCAGATCGAGACCGATGATGCGGAGCAGATGGATCTGTTGTTCTCGCACACGGACAGCTTGCCGGAGCAGGGTCGGCTGCCGGTCGTGATCCCGGCCGCGCCGGGGCGCAAGGCGCGCGTGACGGAACTCGCCGTGCGGTTCTCCCGCGTCGTGCTGCGCAAGCCGCTGCACGGGGCGGCGGCCGATCTGCCCGCAACCGTTGCCCTGACCATGGTCGATGTGCGCGAGACCTCCACGCCCGAAGACAGCAAACCTGTCCACTGGCGGCTTCTGACGACGCACGAGGTCACAAACCTTGGCGAAGCGCGCAGGATTGTCGATCTCTACCGGCTGCGCTGGACCATTGAAGAGTACTTCCACACGCTCAAGACGGCAGGCTTCGACATCGAGGCGGCCGACATCGGCGATCCGCAAGTCATGATCAAATTTGTCGCCGCGACCGCAGTCGCTGCCGTCACTGTGATGCAACTCGTCAAATCCCGCGATGGCGCAACTGGTCAGAACCTCGCCGATGCGTTCGAGGCCGCCGATCAGCCAATCCTCGAGGCCATATCGATGCAACTCGAAGGCAAGACCGCACGACAGAAGAACCCGCATCCAAAAGGCTCGCTGGCCTTCGCGGCCTGGGTCATCGGTCGCCTCGGCGGCTGGACCGGCTACTACGGCAAGCCAGGCCCACAAGTAATGCGCCGGGGTCTCGAAGACTACCAGCGCATCAAGTTCGGCACTACGCTGGGGCTTCAAAATGTGTGAATCCGACAGCCGCTAGCGGGGAGAGGTTAATGCCGAATCGCCCCAGGTTCCGGCCTAACGCCGCTTGTCTGACCTCGACGCCGTTTTATAGTCCGGGACGATCCCGTCTTCATCTCATCCAACTATTCACCCGGCACCGCCCATGACCCTTCCCCTGTCCGGACTTCTGGTCGTTTCGCTGGAGCAGGCGGTGGCCGCGCCGATGTGCACCTGCCGGATGGCCGATGCCGGCGCGCGGGTGATCAAGGTCGAGCGCCCGGAGGGCGACTTCGCCCGCGGCTACGACGCGCTGGTGCACGGCGAGAGCGCGCATTTCGTCTGGCTCAACCGCGGCAAGGAATCGATCGTCCTCGATCTGACGCGGCCGCAGGACCAGGCGCTGCTCGAGGCGATGCTCGCCAAGGCCGATGTGCTGGTGCAGAACCTCAAGC
>CAIMEK010000716.1 GCA_903839965.1 uncultured Acetobacteraceae bacterium
CAAGCCAGGGCGTCATGGGGCCGGTCTCGACGCCGATACTGGCGTCCTCTCCCGTATGCCCTCTCACCAACCGCTCGATCTGCCCTGGGTCTGTGGCGCACTGGCCGCGCCACAGCCTGCGTCCTGTCTCGTCCACGATGCCGATCGCCGTCAGCTGCTGTGACACGTCCAAACCAACAAATCGGGTCATCGAACCGCCTCCCATGCTGCGAACCGCCGGGCGACAGCGCCCGGATCGCAGCACTATCGGCAAGTCAGACCGCCGCCGCGATTACCCGATGTCCACATACAGGCAGCCTTTTTGCCCCGTTTTGCTGTGACAGGCGGGGCTTTGCGCGCGGCCGGCGCCCGGGCTGACGCGCAAACGCCGCCGACCGATGCGATGGCCTGAGTTTTGATCCGCAATCCGCGTAAAGTGTACGGCGTCGGGGCTGCGCAGAGTACGCAGCTCCGGGTATGTTTTTTCATCGTTTTGTTTAGTTACGCGTGTGGTGTGGCCTATTCCCAAGGTAACGAACGAGGTGTCGCGGCTATTTCGGCCGGCCGCTTCGGTGACGGCAGCGTGATGCTCCGCCTCGCCGCATTTCTGTGCGGCCTACTGGTGGCGTTCGACACTGCGCTGCCGATCGGTGTCAACCTGCGCACGGCCGACCTTGTCTCTGTAAACTGTCTTGGCTTGTTCTGCTGGACATTGCTGGCCGGCCGCCGCACCGGCCGGTGGCGTCCGATGCGGATCATGCGCTTCGGGCCGCCCGACTTCGCCGCGGTGGCGCGCAGCTTCGCGTGCACGGCATCCGCGTGGAAGAACCCGGCCAGATCGATCCGGCGTTGCGCCGGACACTTCAGATGGACGAGCCGGTGGTGGTCGATGTGGTCACCGACATCACGTCGCCTGCGCCCGAACCGCGGGAGCCAACGGGGGAGTGACAATCCAGCCTGTCAACCATTCGACCCGCACTGAGCGGAGTTGATCTTCCATCCATCGAAGGTCGCGAGCATGTGAGCGGACTTTGATCTGCATCAACGACCTCGGAACGGAGTCGGTTTAATTCATTTTTTGCAGCATTATGTGGCAGCGTTGCCTGTTGCGGAATCACGTATGCCGAGTGTCCGCAGTAGGACCGCCGCCAGGCCGATGACAAGGTGTGTAGACATGAGCGAGGTCGACACCCGATGGCTTGTGGGCGGTCAATACTGGGGAAGCATGGGATGGCGGTATCGAGCGCGACATTCCATGAGGCTTCAGAGAAGCTGGGGGCGGAAGCGATCGATCGGCATCGGGCGATCGCGTCCATCGTCGAGGAACTCGAGGCGTTTGACTCTCAACACATCCTCTCCCAGGCAACGCCGGCATATTGAGTTAGGATACTTCGATGCAGGCTGAAGCTGTTCCGGCGGGCTCCACCAGCGATGTCACACCAGATGTGTCGCCCGTGGTGTCGGTGGTAATACCCGCGCACAATGCCGCCGTGACGCTCGGACGCACGCTCGAGTCCCTGTTGCGGCAGACGCTGTCGGAGTGGGAGGCCGTCGTTGTCGATGACGGGTCCACGGACGAAACATGGGGCGAGATTGAGCTGTGGATGGCACGCGATCAGCGTATCCGAGGCATTCGGCTGCACCGGAACATGCAGGCGCCCGCGGCGTCCAACTACGCGCTCGCGGCCGCGCGCGGCACGTGGATCGCGGTCGTCGATGCGGATGACTGGATCGTGCCAACCCGGCTGGAGCACCTGGTTGCGCATGCCGAAGCAACATGCTGCGATGTGGTGGCCGACAATCAGATCCTCTACGACGCGCAGGCGGCGGCGGCGGTCGGCACCGTGCTGTCGGTGGATCGGGCCCCGCACCGGCTGAGCCTGCGGCAATTTCTGGCACGGTCCATTACCGGAGTGTCGCGGTTCGATCACGGAATGTTGAAGCCGCTGGTGCGGCGTGCCTTTTTGGAGCAGGCTGGCATTCGCTACGAACCGGGCTGCATGCACGGCTACGACTTCCACTTCATGTTGGACCTGCTGGCGGCTGGTGCGCGCGCACTGGTCGTGCATGAGCCGCTTTACGTGTATGTCCAGCCATACGGGTCGCTGTCGCGCCGTTTGTCGCACGAGGGCCGGATCAGCTACCGCTACGATGTCATGCAGCGCTACACCGACGCGTCGATCGAGCACTACCAGACGACACTGGACTGCGGGGCGTTGCGGCACTTGCGGCGCCGTAGCCGGGCCATTGCGCGCTTCGCCGCCTATCTGGAATTCAAGGCCGCGCTTGCAGAAGGTGCACTGTCGCGGGCGCTCGCCGCGTTCGGCCGCAATCCCGCCTGCGTACACCCGGCCGTCGCTTCCCTAATGATGCATCTCGGAGTTGTGAAGCGGACCTTTCCCCTGCCACGTGAGTGGTCGGAGGTGCAACAACCTGAGTTCCTGCGCAGCTGACGCAACCTCCATTGCCAACGTATGGGCATTACCGGTGCTTGTGGACGGTTTTGATCTCGCGCCGCTGGTCTGTGTGAACGGGGTGCGACAGCGCGCAGGCTTGTGAGAGCGCCGGCGGATTATCCATCGTCATACTTCTGCTCAGGAACCCGCCGTCGTGCGAGTTGGGGCTGCCCAGCCGGAGCAGTCGGGGAGTGAAGATGCCTTCCGCAGGAACCACAATGGCGCCCACCCCCGCCGCGCGCGAGGCGGGTGGATGGTCGGGTGCGGCCCCCCCCGCCTGGGCGCTGGCAACGCTGCTCTGCGTCGCCGCCTCCCTGGCGCTGCGTGCCTACTCCTTCCCGCTCTCGGTCATCGATTGGGACGAGACGGTCTATGTGATCACTGCAACGAGCTGGCTTGAGGGTGGACTGCCCTACATCGCGGTCTGGGACCATCACCCGGTCGGGCTGCCGGCATTGCTGATGCTTCCGATCCGGCTCACCGGCGACGCACTGCTCGGCGCGCGGCTGGCCAGCGCAGTCGCGGTGGGCCTGACCGCCGCCATTCTGCTGCGTATCGGTCCAGGGTTTCTCGGTAGCCGCGTCGCGGGCCTCGCCACCGCAGCGCTCTATCTGATCGGTATGATGCGCTACGACGCGCTATCGACGCAGACCGAGCTGTTCAACAACCTCTGCGTGGCCTTCGCCTGCTGGCGATTGTTGGAAGCCACCGCAGGGCCGGACCGATTTCGCGACAGCGCGGCCGCCGGGCTGGCGTTCGGGATCGGGCTGCAGATCAAATACACAATTATCGTGGAAGCGTTGTTGCCCTGCCTCGTCTTCCTCGCGCTGGTGGGACGGCGCGCGCCGTCCCGGGCGATCCGACACGCGGTGCTGTTGCTGGCCGGCGGCATCGCGCCAACGCTGTTGGCCGCCGCCTATTACTGGCAGGCAGGAGCGCTGGGGACATTCCTGGACGCCAATTTCGCGGCAAACCTGGCCTATGTCGGTGTGGATTCGAGTGAGGCGGGGCTGGCCACCATGGTGTGGGCCGGCGTGAAGCCGGAAGTCCTGCTGCTGGTCGGGGCGGCGGCGCTTCCGATGCTCGCGGCCAGGCGGCTGCGCACGCGGCGGGAGCGACTGTTGCTGGGCGGGCTGGCACTGTGGCTGCTGGCCGCGGCAATCGACCTCAGCCTCACCCTGAAATTCTGGCGACACTGTTTCCTCGCCCTGCAACCGCCGCTCTGCGTGGCGGCCGGGTTCCTGGGGGTGGTGATGGCGCGCCGCGCGCCGCCGCGTCTGGCCGGATGGGTGTTTGCCACGACCGTCGCGGTGTTGGGCATGCTCTCGCTGCGCGGTGCCGTGATCGATGGCCTGGTGATTTCGGCACGGCTCGGGAACGACGTGCCTCGACGGGTCGCCGACGAGATCAGGCGCGGCGGCACCGACGGGCAGGACGTGTTTGTGTTCACCGGGCAACCGGTGATCTACCATCTAGCGGGCGTGCGCCCACCGAGCCGCTACGTGCTGCCAACGGAGTTGACTGTGTTCGCCGAAAGCTCGGGCGCCGGCGCAGCGCAGGAGCTTGCGCGTATCCTGTCGAGCCGGCCGCGTTGGATCGTCACCGCCGACTCCACGTTGTTCCCATTGCCGCCCGCGATCGCCGCGCAGGCTGCCGAGGCGCTGCGCGATTACGCTGAGGTGGGCAGCTGGATCGAGCCCTCCTCACAAGGC
>CAIMEK010000717.1 GCA_903839965.1 uncultured Acetobacteraceae bacterium
CAGCGCGGCGGCGCCGAGCAGCACCGTGCGTTCCCGATGGCGGGCCAGCTCCAGCAGGGCGGTCGGGGAGGGCTGCGACGGTCCGGCTTCCAGCAGCGCGACCAGGGTGCCGCGGGCGGCGCCCACCGCTTCCGCGAGGCCGGACGCCACCGCGTCCGGGCCGTCGGCGCGCAGGTAGACGAGGTTGGGCGCCATGGCGGGGAGCAGCGCGGTGGCGGGGTCGGCGGCATCGTCGAGCAGCACGATTTCGGCCGCGGCCTCCCGCACCGCCGGCGCCAAAGCGCGGATGCGGCGGAGGGTCGCAGGCGCGTCCGGGCCGGACGGCAGGATGACGCTGATCGCCGGCTGGCCCAGGCGCGGCAGGTCCAGCGGGCCGGCGATGCGCCACAGATGTTCCAGCGCGAGCGCGGCGGCGTCGGGCGCGCGGGTCGCCAACTGCTCCGACAGCCTGCCGAAGGCCGTGCGCAGCCGGTCGGCCTTGGCCTCGCCGGGCGGGCCGGCGAGCAGCGGCTCCAGCCCCTCCCACAACCCGCGCACGCCGGCCGTTACGCTGTCGAGCGCCGCCCGGTGCTGCGGCGCCAGCCCCGCGCCTTCCCGCACAATGCGGGCGAACACGTGGGCCGAGCCCTGCTCGCGGGCGCTGACCACCACCGGGGCGTCGGCGGGGATGGTGCCGGGCGGCAGCGGCAGGCGGAAGCCGTGCCGCCCGTCGCCGACGCCCTGGCTGGCGAGGTCGCGGCGGAACATGGCCGCGACGACCACCCCGACGCTGGCGTCGTCCACCAGCACTTCGGCGACGAGCCGCTGGTCGGGCCGCTCGCGCGACCACAGCCAACCCTCCACGGTGCCGTCGGGCAATACCTGCAGGTCGCCGGCGACGTCCTGGCCGCTCACCGCGGCGCCCCGCCGCAAGGGCTTGCGGCGCAGGCCCTGGAAGGTGCAAACGCGTCGCACTTGTTGTAGGAGTGCACATAACCGCTTCGGCGGGGCGCTCGCATGCGGGCAGATTCTCCTCGCGTGGCGTGCGTTATCGCGCGGTTAGCAGTTTCGGGTAAGGTGGGACATGCCTCCGCAGGCGACCACGTTGGGCAGTGCCAGAGCTGGTTCGAACCGGGCCTCCCGCTCGGCCGGCGAGTACGCACCGGCGGGACCGCGGGCGAACGAGGCCGAGCGGATCGCCGCACTGCACCGGGCGCGCTTCCTGCGGCCGCTGTGCGAGGGCCGCCGGGTGTGGCTGGCCGGCGGGGCGGCGGCCGCAGGATTGCTGGCCGAAGTGGCCGAGGCCATCGTCGCGGGAGAGCGCCCCAAGGGCGGCGCGGACGTGGTGCTGGCACTCGACCCGATCGCTCCCGCCGCAGTGGCGGATGCCGTGGCCGGGCTTGCCCCCGCGCTCTGCCCCGGCGGGGTGCTGGTGCTGGCGAGCTGCCCCGACCAGACGCAAGACGGCGGATGCTCCGCGATCGAGGCGGCGTTGCGCCGCGGCTTCCGCCATGTCGCCACCTGGCGCCAACGCCCGGTGGTCGGCACGCTGGTCGCCGATGCCGGGCTGGACGGGGCCCGCGTCGTGGCGCTGGCCGACGAGCCCGCCGCGGCGACCGCGATGCTGCACATGTGCTCCGCGGTGCCGCTGCCCGATCTTGCCGGCGGGGTGTTCGCCGCCCCGCTCGCCGCGGCGGCCGGCCTCGCCGCCACCAGGCGCCAGCCTCGTCGCGGGCAAGCCCCGGCGGAGGCGTTCAATCCGGTCGAGCTGCCCGAGGCGGGCCCGCGCGCGGCGCAGGCGCTCGAGCTGCGCCGGCGCGCGGTGTCGCTGGCGGAGCGGCTGATCGAGCGCGACGAGCGGATGTTCGAGCTGGTCACCGAGGTTGCGCAGCTGCGCAGCCGGCTGGAGGAAGCGGCCTCGCCCGGCGGCAAGGGCTTCGATGTGCCGCGCAGCCAGCACGGCTGGCCGCTCGCCGACAATCCCGAGATCCTGCCCGGGGAACTCCGGTTCTACGATCATCGCGTCGATGACGTGGTGATCCTGGAAGCCAGGGCGGGCGAAGTGTTCCGCAACCGCTTCGGCCTCGGCGGCAAGGCCCCCGATTTCGCCGCCGCCGTCGCGGCGCTGAACGCGATGGAGCGGCGGCTGCGGCTGGCGGACGACCCGGACGTGTCCATCATCGTGCCGGTGCACGGGCAGCTCGGCTACACGCTGAACTGCCTGGACAGCCTGTTCCGCCACGCGGCCCGCCGCACGGCCGAGATCATCGTCGTCGACGACGCCTCCGCCGACGCCACCGCCGACCTGCTGGCGATGGTTCGCGGCATCCGCCTGCATCGCCGGGAGGCGAACCGCGGCTTCCTGGAGAGCTGCAACTTCGGGGCGTCGCTGGCGCGCGGGGCGACGCTGGTGATGCTCAACAACGACACCCGCGTGGTGGCCGGCTGGCTCGACGAGCTGCTCGACGGTTTTGCTGTTTTCCCCGGCGCGGGGCTGGTCGGCTCCAAGCTGTTCAACGCGGACGGCTCGCTGCAGGAGGCCGGCGGCATCATCTGGCGCGACGGGTCGGCGTGGAACTACGGGCGCGACGACGACCCCAACCGGCCGCAATACAGCCATGCCCGCCAGGTGGACTTCGTTTCCGGCGCGTCCATCGCGGTGCCGGCCGACGTGTGGCGGGCGCTCGGCGGCTTCGATGCGCGCTACGCCCCGGCGTACAACGAGGATTCCGACCTCTGCTTCCGCCTGCGCGCGGCCGGCCACGCGGTGTGGTTCCAGCCGCAATCGCGGGCGATCCACTACGAGGGCGGCACCGCCGGGCGCGACACTTCCAGCGGGGTGAAGGCGTTCCAGGTGGTCAACGCCAAGAAGTTCCTGCTGCGCTGGCACGCCACGCTGGCCGACCACCTGCCGAACGGCGAGTCGCCGTATTTCGAGCGCGAACGCGGCGTGCGCCGCCGTGCCCTGGTGATCGACGCGACCACGCCGACACCGGACCAGGACGCCGGCTCGATCACCACGGTGCTGAAGGCGCGGGTGCTCCGCCAACTCGGCTACAAGGTGCACTTCGTGCCGCAGGACAATTACCTGTTCCAGCCGAAATACACCGCCGACCTGCTGCGCGAGGGCATCGAGTGCGCCTACGTGCCGTACGACACCGGCTGCGAAGGCTACATGCGCCGCTACGGCCACCTGTTCGACGTGGTGCTGGTGTTCCGCGTGATGGTGCTGGAGAAAACCCTGGCGACGCTGCGCCGGTATGCGCCGCAGGCGCCGGTGGTGTTCAGCAACATGGACCTGCACTTCCTGCGCATGCGGCGCGAGGCGGAACTGGCGGGCGACGCCGCCGGCCTGGAGGCCGCCGCGACGATGCAGCGCCGCGAGCTCGAGCTGATCGGCAAGGTGGACTGCACCATTACGCCCTCGACCTACGAACGGCAGGTGATCGGCGAACTGGCGCCGGGCGCGCCGGTGGTGGTGCTGCCGTTCATGGTCGATTTCGCCGGCACCTCGGTGGGCTTCGCGGCGCGGCGCGACATATGCTTCCTCGGCGGCTTCCGCCACACGCCCAACATCGATGCGGTGCAGTTTTTCGTCGCCGAGGTGTTCCCGCTGCTCCGCCGGGCCGAGCCGGGCATTCGCTGCATCATCGCCGGCGCGCATCCGCCCGCGGAGGTGAAGGCGCTGGCGGCGGCGGACATTGTCGTCACCGGCATGGTGCCCGACCTGCGCGACGTGTTCGACGCCGTGCGCGTGTGCGTCTGCCCGCTGCGCGCGGGGGCCGGGGTGAAGGGCAAGATTTCGGTGGCGATGTCGTACGGGGTGCCGGTGGTGGTGACCTCGATCGGCGCCGAAGGGATGGGGCTGCGCGACGGCGAGGACATGCTGCTGGCCGACGCACCGGCGGCGATCGCGGAGGCCTGCCTGCGCGCCTATCGCGACGAGGCGCTGTGGACGCGGCTGTCGGAGGCCGGGCAGGCGCTGGTGCGGCGGAACCACTCGACCGAGATGGGGCAGCGCGTGCTGGCCGAGGCGATCGACACCGCGTTGCGCCACCGGATCGGGCTGGACGCGGAAGCATAGGGCCGGCGGTCGCTGATAAATACGATATCGTAACAATTAGGGCGCGCCTGGGCCTGGCGGGGTCATGCCGGTTTTTCGGGCAGCCCGAGCAGCAGGTGCCAGGGGAAGCCGGAGCAGCGGGGGGCGTCG
>CAIMEK010000718.1 GCA_903839965.1 uncultured Acetobacteraceae bacterium
CGCCAGGAGAACGCCTTCTTCGCCATCGGCGAGCGCTGCAACGCCAACGGCAGCAAGAAATGGCGCGAGCTGCAGGAGAAGGGCGACTGGGACGGCTGCGCGGAGATGGGCCGCGAACAGCTCGGCGAGGGCAGCCACGCGCTCGACCTGTGCACCGCTTTCGTCGGCCGCGACGAGCTGAGCGAGATGGACGAGGTGATCCGCCGCTTCACCGCCAGCGTCAACGTGCCGCTGGTGATCGATTCCACCGAGACGCCGGTGATCGAAAGCGCGCTCAAGCTGCATGGCGGCAAGGCGATCATCAACTCGATCAATTTCGAGGACGGCGAGGGCGCCGCGCACGACCGGCTGGTGCTGGCGAAACGCTTCGGCGCGGCGGTAATCGCGCTGACCATCGATGAAGAGGGCATGGCGAAGTCGCCGCAACGCAAGCTGGCGGTGGCCGAGCGGCTGGTGGAATTCGCCTGCACGCGGCACGGGCTGCAGCAATCCGACCTGCTGATCGATCCGCTCACCTTCACCGTCGCCACCGGCAGCGAGGACGACCGCAAGCTGGGGCAGTGGACGCTCGAGGGAATCAGGCTCATTCGCGAGCGCTTCCCGGACATCCAGATCATTCTGGGGCTCTCCAACATCAGCTTCGGGCTCAACCCGGCGGCGCGCGCGGTGCTCAACAGCGTGTTCCTCGACCACGCGGTGCGCGCCGGCATGAGCGGGGCGATCGTGCATGTCTCGAAAATCCGGCCGCTGCACGCCATCGCGCCGGAAGAGGCGAAGGTTGCCGAAGACCTGATCTTCGACCGCCGCCGCGAAGGCTACGACCCGCTGCAGCGGCTTCTCCAACTGTTCGCAGGGCGCAAGGCCGCCGAGGCGACGGTGCGGAAAAAGGCGGACACCATCGAGGGGCGGCTGCGCGACCGCATCATCGAAGGCGACCGCAAGGGATTGTCCGACGACCTCGACGCGGCGATGCAGACGCACAAACCGCTCGACATCATCAACACCATCCTGCTGGGCGGCATGAAGGTGGTGGGCGAGCTGTTCGGCTCCGGCAAGATGCAGTTGCCGTTCGTGCTGCAAAGCGCGGAGACGATGAAGGCGGCGGTGGCCTGGCTGGAACCGCACATGGAGCGGGTGGAGGGCCAGGAGAAGGGCACCATCGTGCTGGCCACCGTGAAGGGCGACGTGCACGACATCGGCAAGAACCTGGTCGACATCATCCTCACCAACAACGGCTACCGGGTGGTCAATCTCGGCATCAAGGTGAAGCTGGCGGACATGCTGGCGGCGGCGCGCGACCACCATGCGCATGCCATCGGCATGTCGGGGCTGCTGGTGAAATCCACCGTGGTGATGCGCGAGAACCTGGAGGAGATGGCGCGCCAGGGGCTGCAGATTCCGGTGCTGCTGGGCGGCGCGGCGCTGACGCGCGGCTATGTCGAGGACGATTGCGTGCGCGCCTACGCGAACGGGCGGGTGGCCTATGCGCGCGACGCCTTCGACGGGCTCAACCTGATGGACAAGGTGACCGGCAACGCCTTCGACGACTACCTCGCCGCGGTGCAGGCCAGGCGCGTCGGGCGGGCGCGCAACACCAGCCGCACGCTGGGCCAGGCCGATGCCAAGGCGTTCCGCCCGGTCGACGTGGCGGCGGTGCGCCAGCGGCGCCGCAAGTTGACGGCGGATGTGCCGGTGCCGGTGCCGCCGTTCTGGGGACCGCGGGTCATCGCGGCGGCGCCCAAGGCGATCGTTCCATTCATCAACGAACGCAGCCTTTACCAGTTCCAGTGGGGATTCCGTAAGCAGGGCCGCTCGCTCGACGACTTCCTGAGCTGGGCCAGGCAGGAGCTGCGCCCGGTGATGCGGCACATGCTGGGGCTGTGCGAGGCGCAGGACATCCTGCGGCCGCAGGCGGCCTACGGCTATTGGAAGGCGGCCGCGCAGGGCAACGACCTGTTGGTGTTCGCCGAGGACGGCAGTACCGAGCTGGCGCGGTTCTCCTTGCCGCGGCAGCCGCGGCCCAACGGCGAGTGCATCGCCGATTTCTTCCGCGACGTCGACGATGGCGAGCGCGACGTGATCGGGCTGCAGGTGGTCACGGTCGGCCAGCAGGCGTCCGACACGGCGCGGCTGTGGTTCGAGGAAAACCGTTACCAGGACTACCTGTATCTGCACGGGCTGTCGGTGGAGATGGCCGAGGCGATGGCGGAGTACACGCACAAGCGCATCCGCGCCGAGCTGGGCTTCGCCGGCGAGGACGATCGCGACATGGATAAGATGTTGGCGCAGGGGTATCGGGGCAGCCGCTATTCGTTCGGCTATCCGGCCTGCCCGAATTTGGAGGACCAGGCGCCGCTGCTCGGGCTGCTGGGGGCGGAGCGGATCGGGGTATCGCTGTCGGACGAATGGCAGTTGCACCCCGAGCAGTCCACCAGCGCGATCGTGGTGGTCAATCCGCGGGCGAAGTATTTTTCGGTGTAGCGGCGCGGCGGGGGGGCCGCCACTTCAGGCGACGGCGCCGCGCAGCCGGGCGGAGCCCCGCGCGATTGCCCGGTTGGCACGCAGCCCCCTCCTGCGAAGGCCTTTCGGAACCAGATCGGGGGAGGGCCGCAGCCCGCCGCCAAGCAGGGTTTCGATGCCCGCGTCGAACAGCCGCCGGGCGAAATTCCCCATGGCACGATCGCGATGTTGCGTCTGCATGGCGCAGATTGCCGAACCCGCCAGGATATCGCAGATCTGCAACTGGGGGATCTGGACGGCATCGGCAAACCGCGTGCCGACCACATTCATTGCAAAGCCCGGCTGTCCGCGGCGATAGGCGAAGCTTGGCCGTGCCGGGGCGGGCGGCGACACCGCCTCGCACAGCCAGCGCTGCCTGACCATGTCGGTCGACCCATCATGGATGGCCTGCAGCGGCCCGTCCCGCCGCGAGCGCCAGGCATGGCCGATATAGGCCAGGCCCGGCAGGGCGAGGTCGAGCACGCGCCGGGGAAGTTCCAGCAGGTGCGGATAGCCCAGCAGCGGAAACGGGGCCCAGAAAAACCGCAGGACCTCGGCCTGCAGGCCGGTGGCCCGCTGATAGGCGAGCCGCACGAATGCCTGGCAGCGGTCGTAGGTTTCCTGCGTCCTGGCGCGCAGCATGTGCTGGAAAAGCTCCAGCAGGCGCCGCCGGAAGCCGGCGTACCACAAACGATCCAAGGCGGCATACAGAACATTCGCCAGCACGATGTTGGCGTTCTCCTCGTAGAAGTTAGAGCCGAGCTGGTAGGCGAGCGGCTCGACCCACCAGTCGACGACGGCGGTGAACAGCGCGAACTCCTTGTCGCTGACCCAGAAGCCGGCCCGGTCGGGGTCGTTGGCGATGGCGCCCACCAGGGCGACGACACGGTTGCGGTGGCGAAGGCTGCCGGCGAGGCGGCTGAATTTCAGTTCCTTCGCCGCCACCCTGCCGAAGCAGGCTCCGAGAAGAGCATCGGTCTCGCTGTCGGTGAAATCGTGCGTGGCCTGCGCGAAGGCGGGTCGGCCGGGGGCGAGAAGGTCCTCGCCGCTGTATCCCGTTTCGCCGATGTAAATAGTGGTCATTGTTTGCCCGGGCTGGTGGGGGAAGGGCGGCGCGATCCGCCGGCGCGTGGCATAGCATAGGAAACATATCCGATGGAAGGGGGTTTAGAGGAATTTTATCTGATATAGGTTTGCGGCCCCCATGGCTATTGGGCGGCCCGGCGAAGGCGGCCCGCCTTGACACGAACTCGCGACAATCGCCAAGCTCGCGCGGCGCACAGGAGCTTTCGCGATGATGATCATCGATTCCCAGGTCCATGCCTACGAGGCGAACACGCCGAAGCGGCCCTGGCACAAAGTGCCGAACTGGCCGGACCATGTGACGGGCGACGAAATGGTGGCGGCGATGGACAAGGTCGGCGTCGACGGCGCGATCTTCATCTCGCCGTTCGCGCTGTACCAGTACGACGGCAGCTACGCGGAGGAAGTGCAGCGCGCGCACCCCGGCCGGCTCGCGATTATCAAGCCGGTCGATCCGGACGACCCGGCGGTGGCCGATGTCGTCGCCGCGTGGAAGCGGACGCCGGGCGCGGTCGCGGTGCGCATCATGTTGCCGAAAGAGAGCAAGCGCGCGCCGGACGATCCGGGCCTGGAGCGGGTTTTGCGCGCGGCCGTTCGCCACGATCTTCCGGTCAACATCCTCTGCTGGGACAACCTGGACGTGGGCGCGGCGCTCATCGACCGTTATCCCGACGTGCGGTTCATCATCGACCATCTGGGCATCCTGCAGCCGCACACGCCGCCCGCGCCGCCGCAGCCCTGGGCCGACCTGCCGAAGGTGCTGGAACTCGCCCGGCGTCCGAACGCGGTGATCAAGGTCAGCGGCGCCTGCACGCTGTCGCGCGAGCCGTATCCTTTCGCCGATATCTGGGACCCGCTTGCCCGGCTGTTCGATGCCTGGGGCTTCGAGCGCTGCCTGTGGGGCACGGACTGGACGCGCGCGTTCGCCGTGGTCAACTACGAACAGGCCGTCGAGCCGTTTCTCAGGACCGACCGCCTGAACGAGGCCGAGCGGGCCATGCTCATGGGCGGCGCCTGCGCCAGGGCTTATGGCTGGTCGCCGAGGAAAGCCTAGTCCCGCCGAGCCGCCGGCCTGCGCTGGGCTGGCGGTTGTTGCTGTGCGGCGGGCGCCGTCATGAACCCGGGTCGGCCGGGGTCGGGCCGGTGCCGCCTGCCGTCTGGCCCTGCTGGAGCAGCCCGGTCAGGCGCTGCACCGCTTCGGTCAGCGACACCACCTCCTTGGCCCGCAGCTCGTCGATCTTCTGGTGCAGCAGCTCGATTTCCAGCTCGGCCTTGATGTTGACGCGATAATCGCCCTCCGCGTGGGCGCGGTCGATCGCCGCCTGGCGGTTCTGGCTCATCATGATGAACGGCGCCGCATAGGCCGCCTGGAACGACAGCGCCAGGTTCAGCAGGATGAACGGATACGGGTCCCACTGCTGCACATAGGCGGTGACGTTCAGCACGATCCAGAAGAACAGCAACGTGCTCTGGATGATGATGAACCGCCACGACCCCATGCCGGCCGCCACGCGGTCGGCGATGCGTTGGCCGAACGTGCCGCTGTGGGCGGATCCGTCGGGCTTGCCATGCTCGCGCTGGGCGCGACGCAACTGGCGCAACTCGTCCAGCAGCGCCTTCTCTTCCTGGTGCAGCTCATGCCGCAAATGCCCGCCGACGCCCGCCATCGTCACCCCCGCGCCAGTCAAACCAACATCCAATATGACTCAACTTCACACACAACGCGACCGCAAAAACGCAGCAAATGATTATGCCAAAGCAGAACAAGCCAGACTGGAACACGAAGCCGCG
>CAIMEK010000719.1 GCA_903839965.1 uncultured Acetobacteraceae bacterium
CGGTGGGCCGCTACCACCTGCAGGTGTGCACCACCACGCCGTGCTGGCTGCGCGGCTCGGACGAGGTGGCGCATGCCTGCCGCAAGGCCACCGGCATCGCGGGCTGGGGCGAGACCAGCGCGGACGGCATGTTCACCATGACCGAGGTGGAATGCCTTGGCGCCTGCGTGAACGCGCCGGTGCTGCAGGTGAACGACGATTTCTACGAGGACCTCGACGCCGAGAGCACGGCGCGCCTGCTGGAGGCGCTCAGGCGCGGCGAGGCGCCGCCGCCCGGCCCGGTGAAGGACCGGCAGGCCTCCGCGCCGGAGGGCGGCCCCAACACGCTGACCACGCTTTCCTTCGGCCCGGCGGAGTGAGCGCATGCTGAGCGATCGGGACCGCATCTTCACCAACCTCTACGGCCTGCACGACCCCTATCTGGCCGGTGCGCGCGCGCGCGGCGACTGGGACGGCACGGCGGCGATCATGGCGCGCGGCCCGGATGCGCTGGTGGACGAAATGAAGGCCTCCGGCCTGCGCGGCCGCGGCGGCGCCGGCTTCCCCACCGGGCTGAAATGGTCGTTCATGCCCAAGGAGATCGGGCCTCGGCCGCACTACCTGGTGGTGAACGCCGACGAGTCCGAGCCCGGCACCTGCAAGGACCGCGACATCATCCGCCACGATCCGCACAAGCTGATCGAGGGCTGCCTGCTGGCCGCCTTCGCCATGCGGGCGCACGCCTGCTACATCTACATCCGCGGCGAGTTCTACAACGAAGCGGCGGTGCTGCAGCGGGCCATCGACGAGGCCACCGCCGCCGGCCTGATCGGCCGCAACGCCTGCGGCTCCGGCTGGGACTGCGACGTTTTCCTCCATCGCGGCGCGGGCGCCTATATCTGCGGCGAGGAGACCGGGCTGCTGGAGAGCCTGGAAGGCAAGAAGGGCATGCCGCGGCTGAAGCCGCCCTTCCCGGCGGCGGTCGGGCTGTACGGTTGCCCCACCACCGTGAACAACGTGGAAAGCATCGCGGTGGCGCCGGCGATTTTCCGCCGCGGCGCCGCCTGGTTCTCCGCCCTCGGCCGGCCGAAGAACTCGGGAACGAAACTGTTCTGCATCTCTGGCCACGTGAACAAGCCCTGCAACGTGGAGGAGGAACTCGGCATCCCGTTGCGCGACCTGATCGACACCTACGCCGGCGGCGTGCGCGGCGGCTGGGACAACCTGCTCGCCATCATCCCCGGCGGCGCTTCGGTGCCGCTGATTCCGAAGCGCGTGTGCGAAACCGTGCTGATGGATTTCGACAGCCTGCGCGACGCCAAATCCGCGCTCGGCACCGCGGCGGTGATCGTGATGGACCGTTCCACCGACATCATCCGCGCGATCGCCCGGCTGAGCCAGTTCTACAAACACGAAAGCTGCGGCCAGTGCACGCCGTGCCGCGAGGGCACGGGCTGGATGATGCGGGTGATGAACCGCCTGGTGCAGGGCCGCGCGGAGCCCGAGGAAATCGACACGCTGGAGCAGGTGACGCGCCAGGTGGAGGGCCACACCATCTGCGCCCTCGGCGACGCCGCGGCCTGGCCGGTGCAGGGACTGATCCGGCATTTCCGCCCGGAGCTCGAGGAACGCATCGCCCGCTACAAGGCCGGCCGCCCGCAGCCGGCCCGCATGGCGGCGGAGTAGGCGCATGGCCAAGGTTACCGTCGACGGCATCGAAGTGGACGTCCCGAACGGCTCCAACGTGCTGCAGGCCTGCGAGGCGGCGGGTGTTGAGGTGCCGCGCTTCTGCTACCA
>CAIMEK010000720.1 GCA_903839965.1 uncultured Acetobacteraceae bacterium
ACATGCGCGCTCGACATCGGCGGGCGCGGGGTGGTCGCGCCGGCCCTGCGCGCCCGCGGCATCCGCACGGTCGCCTGCGACCTGTCGCCGCGCATGGCCGCCCGCGCCGGTGCCCCCGCGGTCGCCGCCGACGAGGAATACCTGCCCTTCGCACCCGCCAGTTTTGATCTCGTGGTGGCCAGCCTGTCGCTGCACTGGGTGAACGACCTGCCGGGCGCGCTGATCCAGATACGCCAGGCGCTGCGGCCGGATGGGCTGCTGCTGGCCAGCCTGCCGGCGCTCGGCTCGCTCGCCGAACTGCGCGCCGCCCTCACCCAGGCCGAATCCGCGCTGACCGGCGGTGCCGCCCCGCGTGTCTCGCCGTTTCCCGACCTGCGCGACTGTGCCGCCCTGCTGCAACGCGCCGGCTTCGCCCTGCCGGTGGCCGATGTCGAGGAGATCCGCCTGCTCTACGCCGATCCGTTCCTGCTGCTGCGCGACCTGCGTGCCGCCGGCGAGGCCAACGCGGTGGCGTTGCGCGAGCGCCGCATTCCGCCGCGCGCGCTGTTCGCCGCCGCGCTGGCCGCGCTGCCCGGGCAGGACGGACGCGTCCCGGCAACTCTGCGGCTCGCGGTGCTGACGGGCTGGGCGCCAGGCCCCGGCCAGCCGCAGCCGCTACGACCCGGCAGCGGTCGGATCGCTCTCGGCGATGCGCTGGCGGAGCCAGACCGGGAGCATCGCGCCGAATTCAGCCCACCGCCTCAAGCATGCGGCACAGGCCTTTGATGTAGCCGGTGGCGTAGGCCCGGCCGCGATGCCCCCACACGGTGTCGTCCACCATGCGTGGCACGTGGTCGTCCATGATGAAGCCGTCGAAGCCCACGTCGCGCAGGATCACCAGCGCGCGCGCCACATCGATCGCGCCGTCGTCGATGAAGCATTCCGAAAAGTTCGGCTGGCAGCCCTGCACGTTGCGGAAATGCATATAGGCGATCTTGCCCGCCGCGCCGAACCGCCGCAGCCCTTCGTAAAGCTGCTCCAGCCCCATTTCGGCGAAGCAGCCCATGCAGAACGTCAGTTGGTGGTTGGCGCTGTTGCCGATCGCCAGCGCGCGGTCGAACGCCTGCGGGCTGCGCATGACCCGCGCCACACCGTCGAGCACCGGCATCGGCGGATCGTCCGGATGCAGCGCTAGCACCACGCCTTCCTGCTCGGCCACCGGCAGCACCGCGCGGATGAAGTATGCGTAGTTCGCCCACATCTCTTCGTCCGTGCGCTGCGGCAGGCGGCCGCTGGCGATGGCGGCGGCGCGCGCGTGGTCGTAGCCGGTCACCTTGGCGCCGCCGCGCGCCGGCCCGCTGCGCGTGGTGCGCCAGACCCCGTCGGGGATCCAGTTGTAGCCAAGCACTTTGATGCCGGCCTGGCCCACGCTGCGGATGGTATGCCGGTAATTCTCGATCTGCTCGTCGCGCCCGGGCAGGCCGAGGATGGCCTTGTCGAAGAAATTGATCGGCACGCCCTCGATACATTCCAGCGTCAGCCCGGCATCCTCGACATAGCTGCGGATGGTGACCAGGTCGGCGGCTTCCCATCGCTGCATGGGGCCGCGCGGGGCGGCGTTGGCCGGGAACTGGCGGCCGAGCACTGCGGTCCAGGCCGGGCTGTCCAGGTTGGGTTTGTTCAGGCCGATGCCGCAAACCCCGAGCTGGCGGGCAAAGGCGAGGTCCTCGTCGCGCAATTCCCGGAACTGGCCGATCGCGACTCTGAACTTCATTGTGTTTTCCTTGGCTGCCATCAAATCGTCGAACCGCTCGCCGTCACGGCGCGACGGGCGTGATGTCCTCCAGGTAGGTCAGGCTGTCCGGCCGCGGCCGGAACGCGAGCCCGGGACGCGACGCCCACAGCACGAACTCATGGTGCAGCGGTACGATCGCGGTGGCGTCGCGAATGCCGCGTTCGGCCTGTTGCAGCAATGCCTCGCGCTTGGCATTGTCGATTTCGCGGAAGGCGGCCCGCATCACCTCGTCCAGCGCCGGATCGGAGAAGCCGGATTCATTCGATACCCCGAAGGCCGTCTTCATGTCCTTGGTGCCGGCCATCTGCGGCACCAGCAAGGCGGCCACCGGCTGTGGCCCGGCGCCATGCATGTAAAGGCTGTAGATGCCCTTTCGCCAATTGGCGATGTACACCTCCAGCGGCGCCGCGTTCACCGACGTGCGGATGCCGATGCGCGTCAGCGCGCCGGCAATGGCCTGCGCGACCTGCGTGCCGTTCAGGTTGCGGTCGCTCGGCGTGGACAGCGCCACTTCGAAGCCGCCGCCCCAGCCGGCTTCCGCCAGCAGGCGCCTGGCAGCTTCCGGATCGGGCCGATCGACAATGATCGACGGATCGAAGCCGAACTGACCCGGCGCGACCATCTGCCCGGCGGGCAGCGCCAGCCCTTCCAGCACCCGCTCGGCAATCGCCTGGCGGGGGATCGCCAGGCTTACCGCGCGGCGCACGCGGGCGTCGGCGAACGGATTACGCCCGGCCGTTCCCTTCAGGTCGGGCAGCACCGTCGCGCCCTGGTTCATCTGCAGGTAGGTGATGCGGGTGGAAGCAACCTTGTACAGCGCCACCGCCTTGTTGCCTGCCAGCGTGGCCGCCGAGGCGGGCGAGGGGTTGATGATGAAGTCGACATCATGCGCCAGCAGCGCCGCCTCGCGCGAGGCGGCATTGGTCATCACCCGGATCTCGACCCGGTCCCAGTCCGGCCGCTTGCCCCAATAGGCCTCGTTGCGCGCCAGCGTCAGCCGGTCGCCGCGCGCGTAGCTGACGAACCGGTACGGGCCCGATCCGATCGCCGCCTCGCCGGTGTTGAACTGCGCCGTGGCGGCGCCGGCCAGCCGCGCCGGGACGATGTACACATTCGACAACAACTCCGGCAGGAACGGCGTCGGCTCGGAAGTGTGCACTACCAGGATGCGCCCGTCGCGCGCCTCGATGGAGGCGACGGTACGCACATAGGGCGTGATCGGGCCGGGCGAGTTGGGCACGGTCGGCACGCGCTTGAACGAAGCGATGATGTCGGCGGGGGTGAGCGGCGACCCGTCGGCGAACTTCACGCCATCGCGCAGGCGGAACTCCCAGGTATTGGCATCAACGGCCTGCCACGATTCCGCCAGGGCCGGCCCGGGCCGCAGCTCGGCATCGGTCGTCGTCAGCGCATCGAACAGGTCATGCGCCACGGACAGGTTGTAGGGGAAGCTGTGGTAGTGCGGGTCGAGCGAGGACCATTCGGTGTCGAACGCGACCTGCAACGTCGCGGCGTGCGCGGGCAACCCCAGCACGGCCAGGCCCACGGCCATGCAGAACCCCTTCAGTCCGATCATCGTTGCTTCCTCCCGCCAGAACCCGCCGAGCGCTTTCCCGGATTTGATCAAATTCTACCGCATGGGATCGAGTGACGGCAAGGCCGAGCCGGTGGTATGCCACGCCAATGGACGTCGAGCCGCCCCGCACCGACCGCCGTACCGCGCCTGTGCGCGTGCGCGAGCGGTTGCGCCAGGACATCCTGTCCGGCCACGCCGCCCCCGGCGCCCGCCTCGTCGTGGCGGCGCTGGCACGGCGCTACGGCACCTCGGCCATGCCGATCCGCGCCGCGCTGCAGGAACTGCAGGGTCAGGGCCTGGTCACCGTCCATCCACACCAGGGCGCGCGCGTGCGCACCATCGACGCCGCCTGGATCGCCGACGTTTACGAATTGCGCGGCGCCGTGCTCGGCGCGCTGCTGCCGCGCTGCGTGCGCTTGGCCAGCGACGCCGACTTCGACACCATCGCCATCCTGGCCGCGGCTTTCGAAGCGGCGGTGGCCGGACGCGACCTCGCGCGCATGCTGGAAACCAACCGGCGCTTCCACCATGCCATCTACGCGCTGGCCCGCAACGCCGAGGCGCTCGCCGTGATGGACCGCACCTGGCTGCTGGTGGACGCGCTGCGCATGCGCCTCGGCTTCGGCCCGGGCCGGCTCGATACGGCCCTGCGCGTGCATGCCGACATGCTCGCCGCATTGCGCCGCCGCGACGCCAAAGCGGCGCTGCGCCTGTTCCGCTCCGCCAGCGACGCCGCCATGCGCGACCTCATCGCCCTCGCCACGGCGGGGTCGGGCGGTCAGATACCGAGATAGGCCGCTTGCACCGGCCGGTTGTTCGCCAGGCCGGCGCCGCTGCCGTGCAGGATCGCTGTCCCCGTCGCGAGCATCCGCTGCCCGCCGCTGCCCGGCCTTGCTTCCCCCACCGCCCGCGGGCATGTTGCGGCGCGATCCCTCCACCCGGAGCGCTTTTTCATGAGTTATCGTCCATACCAGCACATCGAGCGTCGCCGGTCGCGCCAGATCCACGTGGGTCCGGTGGCCGTCGGTGGCGACGCGCCGGTCACCGTGCAGACCATGACCAACACGCTGACCACCGACGTGGCGGGAACGGTGGCGCAGATCCGTCGCGCCGAAGCGGCCGGGGTGGACATCGTCAGGGTTTCCTGCCCGGACCAGGAAAGCACCGCGGCGCTGCGCGACATCGTGCGCCAGGTGCGCGTGCCGGTCATCGCCGACATCCATTTCCACTACCGCCGCGCCATCGAGGCGGCCGAGGCGGGCGCCGCCTGCCTGCGCATCAACCCCGGCAATATCGGCAGCGCCGAGCGGGTGCGCGAGGTCATCCAGGCGGCGCGCGACCACGGCTGTTCCATGCGCATCGGCGTCAATGCGGGCAGCCTGGAGAAGCACCTGCTGGAGAAATACGGCGAGCCGAACCCGGAGGCGCTGGTCGAGAGCGCGCTGGAGCA
>CAIMEK010000721.1 GCA_903839965.1 uncultured Acetobacteraceae bacterium
ATGGCAGCGAGGTCAGCAGCATAAGGCAGCCGGCCGCCGTGGCGGTGCGCGGGTCCATCTGATGTCCCGCTTTGCCTGACTTGCTCTTCACCCGTTTGCGCTGGCGCTCGGCTTGCTCCGGCGGCAGGCGATGGATCACCAGACGCAGCGGCCGTGCGATGCCGTGGATATACACGCCCCACTCGGCGGTGGTTGCCGTTTGCGGCAACCGGCCGAGCAAATCGATTGCCTGACCCTTGGCGTCCAGCAACCGCAGCGAACGCCAGCCCAGCCGGGTGATGAAGTCGCCGCCAGCGCCCACATTTCAAATGACCGCGCCGGGCCGGCCTTTGGAGCCACACTACGTTGGTTTTGTGGGTTTCCCGGACGGATCGGTTGGGTCCGCGAGGAAGTTGCATTATGGCGACCTACAGTTGGGCGGCCGCGAGCGGCGATTGGAGCACGGCGGCGGCGTGGGCGCCGTTTGGTGTTCCGAGCGCGTCTGTGGATGCTGCGGTGATTGCAGCGGCAGGAACCTATACTGTCACAATTGCCGCCAGTGAATCCTATTCGATCGCCTCCCTCACCGAAAATGCCGCGAGTGCGGCGCTAAGCGTAATTGGAAGGCTGACTCTTACCAGTGCGACCGTGACGGCCGGCACCTTCGGTTTGCACAATGGTGGGTCGGTTTCAGTCAGCGGCAGCTGTTACCAACAGCGCAATTCTGAACTTCGACCAGTATGCGACCGGCTTGGGGGGTGGTGACGGCGGCAGCAGCCTGACGATCAGCGGCACCTTGACCAACAGCGGCACTGGTTCGGTCCAGGTCGGCAATGGGTCGTTGAGCGGAACGACGACGATCAGCCTTGGTGGTTTGGTCAATGGCGCTAGTGAGTCGTTCAAGGTGCAGGGGCAGAGCAGCCACTTTGCGACATTTTTCTTCAGCAACGGCGGTGCCGGGTTCACTAGCAATGCTGGCGTATTCGACCTGTCCTACACCGAGCCTCTTGCCTTGGCGGGAAGTTTCAACAACACTGGTACGTTTGGTATTCACAACATTACTGTGCTGTCATTTGGCGGCAGCTGTTACCAACAGCGCAATTCTGAGTGTCCATCCGGAAACATCTTGAGTCATTGGAATCACATATGATTCCATGCTGGCAGCCCGATTCGCAGGAGCCGTCAGGTGTGGACGAAGAAGAACCGCGGTCAGTATGACCGAAGCAAGCTGCGCTACCCGAGCGACCTGACGGACGAGGAGTGGGCGTTCATTGAGCCATTGATCCCGGCAGCGAAGCCGGGCGGTAACAAGCGGACGGTCGATGAGCGGAATGTGGTCGATGGGGTTATGTATATTCTCAGCACCGGCTGCCAGTGGGCTGCCCTGCCGAAGGACTTGCCGCCGCGCAGCATGGTGAACGATTATCTCCGCCGATGGGACGAGGACGGCACGCTGGACCGCATTCAGCAAGCGCTTTACGTGCGATGCAGAGAGTTGGCTGAACGACAGGCCAGTCCGACTGCGGCGATCATCGACAGCCAGAGCGTCAAGAGCGCGAAAAAAAGGGGGGTCTCGGTTGACCCGCCCGGCTACGATGCAGGCAAAAGTGCGCCTCGAAGGCGCGCATCATCTATGGAGGAAGGTTCCATCCGGAGAGTTGTCGATTGATCCGGAAGCTGACGAGCGGCGCGGCTGGGCAACTGGCCTCGTCGAAGCCTCGTGACAAAAGCCGCCTTGGGCGGCCGAGCGATCCAACGGGCCGTAACGTGAGTGAAGTTTGAGCTGGCCTCGAAAGAGTCGCTGCAGACGCCGACCCGCCTTTTGCTCGGGGAAGGCCGCGCGGACAGGGAAGTAATCGACACACGCACCTGTCCGGTCTGCCGGGGTATTGGACACAGCAGGTTGGAATGGTGATGCGGGTAATCGAGGGAGACCCGTCCAGGTCGGAGGTCGCGGCTTCAACACCGCTTCGGAGCGGTGGATCGGACGGGTGTCGGACAGGGTCGTATGACCGTCGAAGCCGGGTAACGCCGGCGGAGGAAAGGACCCTGACTTCTGGTGTGCTTCCGAAGTTGGCGAAGTGGGGGTGATTGGCGATGAGCCTCGAAACACCCGAGAAGATCAGGAGCCTTCAGAGAAAGCTGTACTGCAAGGCGAAGGCGGAGCCCGCTTTTCGCTTATACATTCTCTACGACAAGATCTGCCGTGCGGACATTCTTCTGCGTGCCTATACGCTTGCCCGCGCTAATGCGGGTGCGCCAGGCGTGGACGGGATGACCTTCGGACAGATCGAGGCGGCGGGTGTAGACGCGTGGCTGGCGGGATTGCACGAGGACCTCGTCGCGAAGATCTACCAGTCCGATCCAGTGCGGCGGGTGATGATACCGAAGCCTGGCGGCGGCGAACGTCCGCTCGGCATCCCGCCGATTCGGGACCGAGTGGTTCAGGCCGCAGCCAAGATCGTGCTGGAGCCGATCTTCGAGGCGGACTTCGAAGACGGTGCCTACGGCTATCGGCCGCGTCGGAGCGCGATCGATGCCGTCAAGGAAACGCACCGGCTGCTATGCCGGGGCTACACCGACGTAGTCGATGCCGCCTTGTCGAAGTATTTCGACACGATCCCGCACGCGGATCTCCTCCGATCGGTGGCCCGCCGCG
Source organism: uncultured Acetobacteraceae bacterium (assembly GCA_903839965.1). Classification (GTDB taxonomy): domain Bacteria; phylum Pseudomonadota; class Alphaproteobacteria; order Acetobacterales; family Acetobacteraceae; genus Rhodovastum. The sequence goes on from CAIMEK010000721.1 coordinate 2,639, forward strand.
TCCTCGACCGGAAAGTGCTGCGGCTGATCAAGCTGTGGCTGCAAGTGCCGGTCGAGGAACGGGATGGCGACGGGAAACGGCACATGAGCGGCGGCAAGAGCAACACTCGCGGCACCCCTCAGGGTGGGGTCGCCAGTCCGCTGCTCTCCGTCATCTACATGAACCGATTCCTGAAGCATTGGCGGCTGACAGGGCGCGGCGAGGTGTTCCACGCACATGTCATCTCCTATGCCGACGACTTCGTCATCCTCAGCCGCGGACACGCGGATGAGGCTCTGGCCTGGACGAGGGCGGTGATGACGAAGATCGGGCTGACGCTCAACGAGGCGAAAACCTCGGTGAAGTCGGTCGTCGCCGTGGGCCTTGCGGTGAAGCCAGTCGGAAAGCCGGATGCGGCAAATCCGCACGTCCGGTTTGATGAGCGGGGACGGGAAACGGGGCAATGCCACCGCGCCCGTCCTCGACTCTACAGATCAAAGGCAAGAAGCGCCATGTTCTGGTAGACACTGAAGGTTTGCTGCTGTGCGCGATTGTGCATGCCGCCGACATCCAAGATCGCGACGGCGGCGTGCTGCTGATGAGCACGATGTTTGGTCTGTTCCCTTTGCTGCTGAAGCTCTACGCCGACAGCGGCTACCGGGGGCCGAAGTTCCAAGAAGGATTGCACCGCGTCTGCGGTCAGATCAACCTGGAGATCGTCAAGCGATCCGATATAGGCAAGTTCG
>CAIMEK010000722.1 GCA_903839965.1 uncultured Acetobacteraceae bacterium
GATCATGACCGAAACCGGCGGGCCGGCCTGGCGACAAAGCATTTTCTTCCCGTTTGCCGACTTCAGCAATCATGGGCGCGGCGAGGTGCTGCGGGCGCGCGTAGAGAGCGAAACCTACGATACCGCGTATCTCGATCCATCCGGGCCGGACGACCACACGCTGAGCCCGGTGAAGGACGTGCCGTACCTGAAGCTGGCCGCGGTGCACGGGGACGGTGGGTCACTGAACCTGTTCGCACTTAACCGCGACCTCACGAGCCCGCTGCGCCTTGAGGTGGAAGCACGGGGTTTTCCGAACCTCGCGTTGCGGAATGCAGTGACGCTGCACCACGCCAACCTGAAAGCCGTCAACACCGCCGGCGCGCCCGATACGGTGCAGCCGACGGCGCTCTCCGGCGTGGCGGTGACCGGGGGCCGCATTACAGCGGAACTGCCGGCTGCGTCGTGGAACCTGCTGCGCTTCGGCCCGGCCTGACGGAAGGGCCGGGGGCGTGCTTTTCTGCTGTGGGCAGGGGGAAGAAGGTGAGGGATGCTGGTCAAGGAACTGCGTGAGCGAGTCTGCGAGGCCAACCTGGAGCTGCCGCGGCGCGGGGTGGTGCTCTATACCTGGGGCAATGTCAGCGGCATCGACCGCGAGCGCGGTGTTGTCGTCATCAAGCCATCGGGGGTTCCGTACGGTGCGCTGACGCCGGCCAAGCTGGTTGTTGTCGATCTGAACAACAACCTGGTGGAGGGCGACTTCAACCCCTCGACCGACACGCGCACCCACACCGCGCTGTATCGTGCCTTCGCGGGCATCGGCGGGGTTGCGCACACGCACTCCCCGCATGCCGTCGCCTGGGCGCAGGCGCGGCGGGAAATCCCCTGTTTCGGCACCACGCATGCCGACTACTGCTTTGGCCCGGTGCCGTGCACCGCGCCGCTGAGCCCCGAACAGGTGCGGCGGGACTACGAAGGCGAGACCGGCCAGCAGATCGTGCAGACCTTCGCCGGCACCGACCCGATGGAGCGGCCGATGGTGCTGGTGAACGGTCATGGACCGTTCACCTGGGGACGCTCGGCCGCGGAGGCGGCGAGCAACGCAGTCATTCTCGAGGAAATCGCGCGCATTGCCAGCGCTACGCTGGCGGTTGATGCGAACGCGCCGGCGCTGGAGGAGCACATCCTGGCCTACCACTACGAACGCAAGCACGGCCCGGGCGCCTGGTACGGCCAGGGAGGGAAGCATGCAGGATCCGGCGGCACTGGTCGAAGCGTTCCGTAAGGAATTCGGTGGCGAGCCGCGGCTCTACCGCGCGCCCGGCCGGGTTAACCTGATCGGCGAACATACCGACTACAACGACGGTTTTGTCTTGCCGGCCGCGCTTGAAATGGCCACCTGGGTCGCGGCCGCGCCGCGCAACGACCGCCGGCTCTGCATCCGCTCGCGGCTGTACGGGCAGGACGCCAGCTTCGATCTCGACGACCCGGCGCCGACACCGCGGCATGACTGGACCGATTACGTGCGCGGCGTCGCGCTGATGCTGGGGTGCGAGGGCAGACCGGTCGGCGGCGCGAATGTGCTGATCGCGAGCGATGTGCCGGTGGGATCGGGCCTGTCGTCTTCGGCGGCGCTGGAGGTTTCGGTGGGCTATGCGTTGCTCGACCTCGCGGGCGATATCGTCGATCGCCGCCGCCTCGCGCTGGCCTGTCAGCGCGCGGAGAACGAGTTCGTCGGCATGCGCTGCGGCATCATGGACCAGTTCATCGCCTGCCATGGCGAGGCGGCGCACGCATTGCTGCTGGACTGCCGCAGCCTCGAGTACCGGCTGGTGCCGATCGATGCGAAAGTGCGTGTGGTGATCTGCAATTCGATGGTGCGCCATGCGCTGGCCGGCAGCGAATACAATCTGCGCCGACAGGAATGCGAACGCGGGGTGGCGCTGCTTGGTGCGGTGCTGCCGGGCGTTCGCGCGCTGCGCGATGTCGATATGGCCGGGCTGGAGCGGCACGCCGGATTGCTGCCGGAGCTGACGCTGCGGCGCTGCCGCCATGTGGTGAGCGAGAACGCACGCGTGCAGCAGGCCGCGGCCGCGCTTCAGGCCGGGCGGGTCGATGCATTCGGCCGGCTGATGAACGCCTCCCATCGCAGCATGCGCGACGATTACGAGATCAGTTGCGGCGAGATCGACATCCTGGTGGAACTGGCGTGGCGGAGCGAAGGCGTGCTGGGTTCGCGAATGACCGGCGGCGGCTTCGGCGGCTGTACCGTGAGTCTGGTCGAGGCCGGCGCGGTAGAGGCGTTCGGTGCCGCCATCGTCACTGGCTATGTCAAGGCGACGGGGCGCACGCCGGAGGTTTTCGTCTGCTCGCCGGGACCCGGGGTCTGTCATGCCGTTTCTTGAGAACACCTCGCACCGGCGTCTCAATCCGCTTACGCGCGAATGGGTACTGGTTTCGCCGCACCGCACGCAGCGGCCGTGGCAGGGGCAGACCGATCGCTCGCAGCGTCCCGGCGTGGAAGCTTATGATCCGAGCTGCTATCTTTGTCCGGGCAACCGGCGCGCCAACGGCGACGTGAACGACGACTATGCCCATACCTTTGTCTTCGACAACGATTTCGCCGCGCTGCGGCCGGACACCGGCAAGGACAGCGTCAACCGGGGTGGGCTAATCGTCGCCGAGGCGGAGAGCGGCATTTGCCGGGTCATCTGTTTCTCGCCGCGCCACGACCTGACGCTTGCACGCATGGCGGAGCCGAACATCGCTCGCGTTGTGAGCGTGTGGGCCGAGCAGTTTCACGAATTGGGAGATCGGCCGGGGATCGGCTCGGTGCAGATTTTCGAGAACCGCGGGGCGATGATGGGGGCCTCCAACCCGCATCCGCATTGCCAGATCTGGGCTTCCCGCAGCGTGCCCAACGAAATTGCGAAGGAATGGGCGGCGCAGTCGGCGTATCAAGAGGAGCGGCATTCCTGCCTGCTGTGCGATGCGCTGCAGCTGGAGCTGGCGGCCGGCGAGCGTGTGGTCTGCGAGAACGAGCACTTCGTGGTCCTGGTGCCGTTCTGGGCGGTGTGGCCGTTCGAAACGCTGCTGCTGCCACGGCGGCACATCGCCGCCATCGACGAACTCGACGCGGCGGAACGGCAGGGGCTCGCGAACATCCTGCGCCAGATCGCCATTCGCTACGACAACCTGTTCGAGGTGTCGTTCCCGTATTCCATGGGTTTCCACCAAAGGCCGACGGACGGCGCGGCGCACCCGGAGTGGCATTGCCACGCGCATTTCTATCCGCCGCTGCTGCGCTCCGCGAGTGTGCGCAAGTTCATGGTGGGCTTCGAGATGCTGGCCACGCCGCAACGCGACATCACCGCGGAGGCGGCTGCGGGGCGGCTGCGCGAGGTGAAGGCGGTGCACTACCTGGATCAGCAGGCATAGGCACCGGCACGCGGAACTCGTTGATCCGCATCGGCCTCGGGCGCGCGGTTGACATCTGCAGGCTGCCGGAATAGCGTTCCGAATTACGGAACAAGGACACATCGGAGTTGGACCGCGATGCCGCGGTTGCACCCGGGCAGTTGCCTCGCGTTGTGCGTCGCTGTGGTTGTGTCAACGCAGGGAAGACCGGAGCGATGCCGGAAGGGATGAACGGCCAAGCCGCAATTGCCACGGCGAGGGGCTGCCGACGGTCGGCATGCCGGACGCGGTGGTCTACCCGGCCACCAACGAAAAGGTGTCCGCAATCGCCGCGATCTGCTCGGATGTGGCCGTGCCGATTGTGGCGTTCGGCTCCGGCACTTCGTTCGAAGGCCATGTCGCCGTCGTGCATGGCGGGATCCGCGTCGATTTTTCGACCATGGGCCAAGATGTTCAGCGATCCGCTATCGCTGCAATGGAATTCAACTTGTTGCAAAAGGAGTGTGCGTCATGGAAGGTGGACCGGCTGGTACGCAGAAGGGAATATCGCAGGCTGGGCTTCGCGAGGCGCTGACCGGCATTCTTCCGCCCGCGACGACGCCGTTCGATCGATCGGGCAACGTGATCTACCCGGCGCTGCGCGAGCAGATGGACTATCTGCTGGGGAACGGCTCGCGGGGCGTGATCGTGGGCGGCAGCACCGGCGAAGGCCACACGCTGGGCTTCGATGAATTCGTCAAGGTCGTGCACACGGCGCACGACGCGTTGGCGGGGCGCAAGCCGCTGGTGGCCGGGCTGATCGTCAACAGCACCCATGAAGCGGTCGAACGCGCGAAGGCCCTGAAGGGCCTCGACATCGCCGCGTTGCAGGTCACGCCGGTGCACTACCTGTTCAAGCCTGGCGCCGACAATACATTGGCCCATTTCCGGGCGATTTATGAGGCGACCGGTATTCCCGTCATCATTTACAACGTGGTTCCCTGGAATTACCTGTCGGTCGAACTGATGCTTCGCATCATGCGCGAGGAGCCCGGCGTCATCGGCATGAAGCAAAGCGGCGGCGACCTGGATTCCGTGTCGGAACTCGTGCAGCGGGTGGCACCGCGCAACCTGGTGTTCACCGGGGTGGACGCGCTGCTCTATCCGGCTTTCGTGTTGGGCGTGCATGGCGCGATCTGCGCGCTCACCGCGGCGATTCCGGGTGTCTGCCTGAAACTGTGGAACGCCGTGCAGCAAAAGGACCTCGATGCCGCCCGACAGATCCACCGCGGTTTCGTCACGCTGTGGAATGCCATTCCGCACGACTCGCTGCCGGCCTGTGTGAAGTACATCCAGCATCGCCAGGGCCTCGGCATGCACTTTCCGCGGGCGCCGATGGATCAGGTCAGTGACGAAGTGAAGGCGAATATCGACCGGGCGCTGGCGCCGCTGCCGACCTGAGGCGGCGGGCCGCCGGCCCGGAGGGCGATGCGTAGGCTTGGCCAGAAATAGATCGGCATCGGCATCGTGAATTTCGCCAAGGGCGATGTCGCGATGCTGCCGATGCTGTCGCGGTGGCGGCGGTGGGACTGGGGCTTCGAAGATCTTCGCCAGCAGCCCCGCGGGATTGCGGGCGCGAGCGTTCCGCGACAACGCCATCCGTCGCCTGGCGTGGCGCCGATTCTGGTCGACCAGGTGTTCGCCAAGCTGGCGGACACTGGCGGAGGATGAAAGCGGCAAGAACGCCTATCCTGGCACCGCGGACTGACCGGGTTGCTCCGCCGGACGGTAGCCGAGCGCCAGTGAAATTGCATTAGCGTAATGGATAGCCACTTTCGCCAGGCCCGCGACCTCGCCCAACGGCAGGCGCCAGAACGGGCCGGTGATGCTGATCGCGGCGATGACGCGGCTGCTCTGGTCGCGCACCGGCGCGCCCACGCAGCGCAGGCCGGGCTGGTGCTCGCCTTCGTCGAGAGCGTAGCCGCGTGCACGGATCTCGGCGAGCTGCGTGCGCAACTGGTCGGGGTCGGTGATAGTGCTCTCGGTGTAGCGGAGCAGACCGGAGGCGATGACGCGCTCGATAGTGGCGTTCGTCTGGTAGGCGAGGATCGCCTTGCCGACGCTGGTGCAGTGCACCGGTGCATGCTCGATGAGGGCAGTCGGCTGGCTCTTCCCGGGGGAGGCGTCGGCACGATGGATGACGAGCGCACGGTGGCCGTCGAAAACGGCGAGGTGGACGGCCTGGCCGCTTTGGCGCGTCAGGGCGTCGACGAACGGCCGGGCCTCGCGATGCAGGTCCATGTTGGCAAGCACGATGTTGCCAAGTTCGAATAGCTTCATGCCGAGCCGATAGCGGTCGCGTTCCCGATCCTGGTCCAGCAGTCCCGCCTCGCGCATCGAGGCGAGCAGCCGGTGC